>JAFNXT010000149.1 GCA_017378975.1 Oscillospiraceae bacterium | reverse complement strand
GGAGGCATGCCTCCGCCGGTGATCTCGCATGGCGAGATCACATCGCCCGACAGGGCGATCGGTCGGTGGAAGCAAGGTCCGCAGATCGCTCACGATCTGCGGCGGCGGGGGCAAGCCCCCGCCCTACGGTCTCAAAAACAGGCAACAGCAGTACGGAACGCCCAATGGTCGCGTGGTACTTGACAAATCCCCCTTATTTTTGTTACTATTTCTCATTGAGGTGGCTTATCGATGGATGATCTTTATTTCATGGATCAGGCGCTGGAGCTGGCGCGGCAGGCGGCGGCGGAGGGCGAAGTGCCCGTGGGCTGTGTGATCGTCCGCCGGGGTCAGATCGTGGGTCGGGGCAGGAACCGCCGGGAGACCGGCAGGACGGCTCTGGGCCATGCGGAGATCGAGGCCATCCATGATGCCTGCACCAGCCTTGGAGGCTGGCGGCTTTGGGACTGTACCATGTATGTGACGTTGGAGCCCTGTCCCATGTGTGCCGGGGCCATCATCAACGCCAGGATCCCCAGAGTGGTGTATGGGGCGGCGGATACCAAGGCCGGGTCCTGCGGCTCTGTGTGCGACCTGTTCGCCATGGATTACAACCACCACCCTCAGGTCACCTCCGGCATCCGGGAAACGGAAGCGGCGGACCTGTTGCAGACCTTTTTTCAAGAACTCCGGCTGACTCTGCGGCAACGGCCCAGATGGAAGCCCCCACAGGAGCGTGACATATGATGAAAACTGACGAGATCATCCGAAAAGGCGCGATCGTCCTGGCCGCCGCGGCGGTCCTGCGACTGCTTTGCACCGGTATCATGGGCAACAGCTTCGCCCTGTTCTCCCAGCCCCAGCTGGCATCCTTCCTGATCACCGCCGAGAGCGGCCGTGTGCCTTCGGAGACCACACCGCCGCCGGAGACCACCGTGCCTCCCGAGACCACGCTGCCCCCGGAGACCACGGCCCCCACGGAGCCGGAGGAGCCGGAGGTGGCCCTGCCGGAGGAGCCCGCGGTGTTCACCGAGGCGGACTTCCCCTTCGTGGAGATGACCTACGGCACCAAGCTGCGTCCCGACGTGGAGAAACTGCTGCTGCAGCCATTGAAGTGGGACCTGACCGGGGACGAGCCCTCGATCCTGATCGTCCATACCCACAGCACCGAGGCCTATACCCAGACCGCCGACCGGCAGTATGAGCCCATGGGCGGCTACTATACCACCGACGACCGGTACAACGTGATCTCTCTGGGTGATGAGCTGGAGCGTCTGCTGGAGGAGGCCGGACTGAACGTGATCCACGACCGGTCCAATTACGAGCTGGGCGACTTCAACAATGCCTACGACTACTCCCGTAAGGGCGTCCAGGACCATCTGAAGGAGCATCCCTCGATCCAGATGGTGATCGACCTCCACCGTGACGCGGCCCAGTATGCCGACGGCACCGAGTGGGCCACCTCCGCCACGGTGGACGGTGAGCCTTCCGCGCAGGTGATGTTCGTGGTGGGCTCCAGCGGCACCGGCCTGCACCATCCGAACTGGGAGACCAACCTGAGCATCGCCGAGAAGCTGAAGGTCCAGATGGACCGGATCGCCCCCGGCGTGGCCCGTCCGATCAACCTCCGTGCCGCCCGGTTCAACCACGATCTGGCCATGGGTGCCCTGATCGCCGAGATCGGCTCCGCCGGCAACACCCACGAGGAAGCCATGCGCGCGATCCCCGTGCTGGCCGAGACCATCATCGCACTGACCAAGGGCGCGAATTGAGATACTGAGATATGAGATACGGGATATGAGATATCCCGTATCCACCCGGCCCCCTCGTCAGAGGGGGCTGTTCTTTTTCATCGTAGGGCGGGGGCTCGCCCCCGCCGGTGATCTCGCATGGCGAGATCACATCGCCCGACAGGGCGATCGGTCGGGGGCCGGAAGGTCCGCAGATCGCTCACGATCTGCGGCGGCGGGGGCAAGCCCCCGCCCTCCGGTCACAGAAACAGGTAATAGCAGTGCGGAACGCCAATGGAGGGCGGGGGCTCGCCCCCGCCGGTGATCTCGCGTGG
>JAFNXT010000148.1 GCA_017378975.1 Oscillospiraceae bacterium | reverse complement strand
GGATCTCAGCATTTAGAGCCGGATCAGCTCGCTTATGATGCCCAACGGACGGAATATTTCAAATCTCTGGGGATACAGGTGATTCGATATTACAACACAGATGTTTCCCGTAATTTCGAAGGTGTGTGTCAGGATATTTGGACGGCACTTCGTATGCGGGGGATCGAGCTGAACGTTACATTTGGTGATCAGCAGAGCTGATCACACACCCCTCCGACCCGCCTGTCGGCGGCCCACCTCCCCTCGAAGGGGAGGCGTTAGGAGAGGATCAAATATTGGGAGGAACGATATGCGTGCAGTCGTGACGAGAGTTTCTTCTGCCTCTGTGACCATCGACGGTCAGGTGGTGGGTAGGATCGGGAAGGGGTTTCTGATCCTTCTGGGCGTGGGCCCGGAGGATGGGGAGGCCCAGTGCCGCCGGTTGGCGGAGAAGGCGCTGGGCCTGCGGATCTTCACCGATGAGAACGATAAGATGAATCTGGGCCTGGAGCAGGTGGGGGGCCAGGTGCTGGTGGTGAGCCAGTTCACCCTCTACGGCAACTGCCGGAAGGGCCGTCGTCCCAGCTTCGTGGAGGCGGCACCGCCTCAGCTGGGTGAAGCCATGTATGAGCGGTTCCTCGGGCTGTGCGAGGAGATGGGATTCCCTCCCCAGCATGGTCAGTTCGGTGCCGATATGAAGGTGGAGTCCGTCAACGACGGCCCGGTGACGATCCTGCTGGACACCGACCAGCTGATGGACACTCCGAGAAGATAAGAAGATATGAGATACGAGATATGAGATATCCTTACATTCGGAATATCTCGTATCTCATATCTCGTATCTCGTATCTTGAAGAAAAGGTGGAGAAGATATATGAACGTTACTGTCCTGTCTTTGGGCTATCTCGGGACCAATTGCTATCTTCTGGGGGGCACCGATGGGTGTCTTGTGATCGATCCGGCGGGAGAGCCGGATCGGGTGCTGGCAGCGCTGGGGGACCGGAAGCTGGTGGCGATCCTGCTGACCCACGGCCATTTCGACCATGTGGGCGCGGTGCGCGATCTGGTGGCGGAGACCGGCTGTGATGTATACATCCATCCGGCGGAGCTGGGGCTCCCCTCCGCGATCACGGCAGGTCCTTTGTACCACACCCATACCTATGGGGAAGGGGACCGGCTGACGCTGGCAGGCCTGAGCTTCACGGTGCTCCATACCCCCGGTCACACGCCGGGGTCCGTGTGTCTGTGCTTTGGAGATCAGATGTTCTGCGGCGATACCCTCTTCGCCGGGAGCATCGGCCGGACGGATCTGCCCGGTGGTGACAGCAAGACCATGGGGCAGACTCTGCGGCGGCTGGCGGCGCTGGAAGGGGACTTCCGGGTGTGGCCCGGGCATGGGGAGCCCAGCACCCTGATCGAGGAACAACGGTATAATCCATATTTGTGATATATAGTTAAGATGTCTTCGCGAGGAGGGCGTAGCCCCAGGTGGCGATCCCCCGGATGACGGATAGGGAGATCGCCACGTCGGGGGCGCTGCCCCCTCCTCACGAAGACAGGATGGAATGAAAGGCTCACCTATGGATCTGAAACTGATCGGTCATGAGGACCGTTATGCGGTGGAACAATTGCAGATGTCCCTGTTCCCGGAGGGGACAGGGGGGCAGGCGGTGTCGGCTCTGCATCGGGGGGACGTGTGGCTGACGGCCACGGCGAAGATCACTCTGGATGGCAGGACTGTCACCGCTTCCCGTCGGCTGAAGGCGGCGGAGGAGACCGTCCGCCTGCGGCGGCGGATCTTACAGCAGAGCTTTTATCTGGCGGCAGTACAGCTTCTGCCCCAGATCCCGGCATGGGGCGCGCTGGCCGGAGTCCGGCCCACCAAGATCACCACGAAACATATGCTGGAGGGCGGCTCCGCCGCTTCCGCCGGGAAACTGCTGAAGGACGTGTACTATGTGACACCGGAGCGGCGGACGCTGGCGGTGGATTGCTCCCGGTCCACGGTGGAGGCCGTGGGGAAGCTGGAGCCGGGGGACGTTTCCCTGTATGTGGGCATCCCCTTCTGTCCCACCCGTTGCGCCTATTGCAGCTTCGTCAGCCGGACGGTGGGCAAGCGCACGGAGCTGATGGAGCCGTATCTCGATGCGCTTTTGAAAGAACTGGAGCTGACGGGACAGCTTTTGGAAAGCTCCGGCCGGAAGGTGCGTACCCTGTATATCGGAGGCGGTACTCCCACCACCCTGACCACGGAACAGATGATCCGCCTGCTGGACGCGATCCGGGAGCGGCTGGATCTGAGCCGGTGCATCGAGTTCACGGTGGAGGGCGGTCGGCCTGATACGCTGGACCTTGAAAAGCTCCGGGCGATCCGGGACCATGGAGCGGACCGCATGAGCATCAATCCCCAGTCCATGTCGGATCCCGTGCTGAAGGCATCGGGACGGCCTCACCGGGGGGAGGATGTGCTCAGGTCCTACCGTCAGGCGGTGGAGGCCGGCTTCGACGCGATCAATATGGATCTGATCGCCGGGTTGCCTTCGGATACGGTGGAGGGCTTCTGCCGGTCCTTGGATCAGGTGATCGGACTGGAGCCTGCCAACATCACGGTGCATACGCTGGCCCTGAAGAAGGGTGCGGACCTCTTCGAGCGGCGGGTGGAACTGCCCTCGGCAGAGGATGTGGCGAAGATGGTGGCCTATGCCAATGAAACGCTGCGGAAGAACGGCTATAAGCCCTATTATCTGTACCGGCAGAAATATATGTCCGGTTCCTTTGAGAACGTGGGCTGGAGCCGGGAGGGGCTGGATTGCCTGTACAATATCTACATGATGGAAGAGGTCCACACGATCATCTCTCTGGGTGGCGGCGGCATGAACAAGGTCAACCTCCCCGGCGGTCGTCTGGAGCGGTTCCACAACCCCAAGTTCCCGGAGCAATACATCGAGATGATCGGGTCGGTGCTGGAGCAGAAGAAAGAACTGTTCCGGCTGATGGGGCGCGGGGATAATGCAGAATGCACAATGCATAATGCATAATTGAGGTGTCCACTTCGTGGACTAATTAAAATCATTTGCGAAGCAAATACGATAATTCTGCATTCTGCATTATGCATTATGCATTCTCACCCACAAGGGGGAGCGAAAGGATGGGATAATGTTGGATACTTTGATCTCCAACGTCACTGCGGTGACTATGAATGAGAAGATGGAGGTGCTCTTCGGTGCGTATATCGGCATCGAGGGGGGCAAGATCTCCTATGTCGGCAAGACGGCCCCGGAGGGGCGGCCGGGGACGATCGTGGATGGCACCGGTATGGTGGCGATCCCGGGTCTCGTCAACTGTCATACCCATCTGGCGGCCACGGGCCTGCGTGGCTTCAGCGACGATCTGACGGGGAAGGAGGCGCTGGAGGCTCTCCTGAAGAAGGAGGCCAGGATGGACTCCCGGTGTGCCAAGGCGGCGGCCCTTCTTGGTATCGCCGAGTGTCTGCGCTTCGGCATCACCTCCGTGTCGGATCTGTATTATTACCCCGACGCCACCGCCGAGGCGGTGGCACAGGCCGGGATCAAGGCGGACATCGCCCTGTCCGCTTACCGGTTCATCGATCAGAACGAGGACTTCGATTTCGATACCGATGAGCAGTGTCAGGAGCTGTGCCGGGTGGTGCGGAAGTGGCACGGCCATGAGGACGGCAGGATCAGGATCGATTGCGGCATCTATGCCGAATATACCAGCAACCACCGGCTGTGGGAGGGTCTGCTGGGGTATGCCAGCGAGCAGGGGCTGGGGCTCCAGCTCCATCTGGCACAGTCTCAGGAGGAGACCGATTCCTGTCTGGACCGGACGGGCCTGACACCGGCGGAGCTTCTGAACTGCCACGGGCTGTTCAGTCTCCCCACCACCGCCGCAGGCTGTGGCGGTCTGACGGAGGAGGACCGGGCGCTGCTTGGCAAGCGGAAGATCACTGCCGTGGCCCTGCCCATGGCGGATAACAAGGCCGGGCGTGAGAGCCTTGCCATGCTCCCCTGCGTCAAGGCGGGCATGAACGTAGCCTTGGGCACCGACGGCGTGGTGGAGAGCGGTAACATGGATATGTTCGAGGTCATGCGTGCCGCCGCCCTGTCCGCCCGCAGAGTCGCCGGGGATGCCGCCGCTCTGCCTGCGCCCGCGGCGCTGATGATGGCCACCGTCTGCGGTGCCCGTGCCCAGCGTCGGGCGGAGGAGAGCGGTATGCTGAAGGTGGGCTTCGATGCGGACATCGCTCTGGTGGACTTCTCCGCGCCCCATCTGATGCCCTGTCATAACGTTTTGAACACGCTGGTCTTCAGCGCCAAGGGCGGTGACGTGGCCATGACCATGGTCCGGGGACAGATCTTGTACCAGAACGGCCAATTCCCCACCATCGATCTGAAGGAAGTGGTGGAGGAGCTGACCACCTACGCCATCCCCAAGATGTTCAGCGAGGATAAATAAAGGAGCGTAACTATGTCCGAAACATCCAAAAAGCAAACATTTTTGCACGGCACGGCGTTGCTTGCCCTGTCCGCCGCCATGGTGAAGGTGATCGGTGCCTTCTATTCGATCCCCCTGAAGGCGATCATCGGTGACGATGGCTTTGGCTTCTACTCCACGGCCTATGAGATCTACACCCTGCTTCTGATGATCTCCACCGCCGGTCTGCCGGTGGCCATGAGCCGGGTGATCTCCAAGGCCAGCGCGCTGGACAACTACTGTCAGGTCCGCCGGATCTATTCCGTGGCACGGGGCATCTTCCTGTTCCTCGGCATCGCCGGTACGGCCTTCATGGTCTTCGGCTGTCGGTTCCTTGCGGAGAAACTGAACCATCCGGATGCATGGGCATCGATCGCGGCGCTGGGTCCTGCCTGTCTGCTGATCTGTCTCATGAGCACCTACCGGGGCTTCTTCCAGGGCCAGAGCAATATGCTCCCCACCTCCGTCTCTCAGGTGATCGAGGCCTTCTGCAAGCTGGTGGCAGGCCTGTCTCTGGCGCTGATCGTCCTGCATTTCACCAAGAACTACGCTTTGGCCGCCGCCGGCGCGATCCTGGGCGTGACCATGAGCTGTCTGGTGGGCGCGATCTATCTGCGGATCGGTGTGGGCAAGGCCTACAAGGTCCTGCCCCAGACCGGTGCCCCGGAGGGCACCGCCGGATCCATCGCCAAGGAACTGCTGTCCATCGCTGTCCCGATCACCATCGGCGCGGCAGGTCTGCAGCTTCTGACGGTGCTGGAGACCGGTGTCTACATGGGCAATCTGCAGCAGATGCTGCCTGCCGATCAGGTGAACGTCCAGAAGGGCATCTACAATTTCGCCCAGAAGGTCTTCAATATGCCCTGCGCCTTCATCACCCCCGTGACCATCAGCATCATCCCGGCGATCACGTCCCTGCTGACCACCGGCGAACGCCGGGAGGCGAAGGCCACCGCCGGATCCGCCGCCCGGGTCACTGCCCTGATCGCCATGCCCTGCGCCATTGGACTGGCGGTGCTGGCAGAGCCTGTCATGGCTCTGCTGGGTGGATATACCGGCCAGCGGTCAGAGCTGGCGACAGACCTCATGCGGGTGCTGGGCATCTGCGTGGTCTTCAATGCCACGGTGCTTCTGACCAATGCCATCATGCAGGCCAACGGCCACGCCACGATCCCGGTGGTGAATATGTTCGTCGGTGGTCTGGTGAAGCTCTTCGCTGTGCTGATCCTGACCCGGAACCCCAACATCGGCATTTTGGGCACCCCCATCGGGAGCCTGCTGTGCTATGTCACCATCACGGCGCTGAACCTGATCACCATGAAGCTGGTGCTGAAGAAGGACGCGCCGGCTGTCGTTTCCAACATGGCCCGCGCCCTGCTGGCTGCGGCGATCATGGGCGTGGTGACCTTCGGTTGCTGGTTCGGTCTGAAGTATTTGGGGATCGGCAGCCGTCTGGTGCTGTGCGCCGCTCCCATCGCCGTGGGCGGTGTGGTGTATCTGGTGTGCGCCATCCTGTTCCGGGCGATCACCCGGGAGGATTGCCTGCTGCTGCCCAAGGGCGAGAAGATCGCGAAGCTTTTGAGACTGTGATGATATCGTACTGATCACTGTAGGGCGGGGGCTTGCCCCCGCCGCCGCTGACCGCTTGCGGTCAGCGGTCCATACGGTGTGTCGTGTGCGCTTGCAAAGCAAGCGCACCGGCGGGGGCGAGCCCCCGCCCTACGGGAGGGAATATGAATAAAACAGAGCTGATCGCCCTTGCCGCAGAGCGGGCGGGGGCGACACAGAAGGATACGGAGCGGATCCTGGAAGCGGTGCTGGGCATCGTCACCGAGACCCTCGGGGACGGTGACCGGGTACAGCTCACGGGCTTCGGCACCTTCGAGGTGAAGGAGCGGGCGGCCCGGGTGGGGCGGAACCCCCATACGGGCGAAACCACGAAGATCCCTGCCACACAGGTGGTCAGCTTCAAGCCCGGGAAGGGCCTGAAGGACACGGTGGCAGGGCAAGGAGGATAATATGCGGTTAGACAAATATCTGAAGGTCTCCCGACTGATCAAACGGCGGACCGTTGCCAACGAGGCCTGCGACAACGGTCGCATCAGCGTCAACGGTCGGGTGGTGAAGGCCAGCTATGAAGTGAAGGTCGGCGATAAGATCGAGATCGCGCTGGGCACCCGCACCGTGGCGGTGGAGGTGCTCCAGGTGGCCGAGACCGTCCGCAAGGACGATGCGGCGGCCATGTATAAGGAAGTGTGACGGTACGAAAACAATTTGGTGCTGAAGAAGCATTTGGATGGACTGGAGAAATGACGCGTCAAGGGCGTATCACGAGACCAACGGTTTCGTGATACGCCCTTTGGTATTGGGGCCGGGCCTCCGATACAGGGTCCGGTTTTCGCTATCAAGCGGCAGGATGCGGGGGTAAAAACTAAATGTTGTAGTTTTTCTCTATTATTTGCTCCTACATCTTGTGTTTCGACAGGTTATTCACGCAGGACCTGTTATTATGTCTACATGGTCACGGGCACCAGGCGGATGACAGCGGCGGTCGCGTCATCGGAGCCTGGGCCCATGCCGAAGCGCAGGACCTTCGAGGCCACCTCCCCAGGCTCCTCGTCGGCCAGTTCCCAAGTGCGGCGCATGGCTGCCTCTCCGTCTACGCCGTCACTGAGCAATACCAGCGCCTCCGAACGGCGCAGGGACAGCTTGTCCACCGTCTCTCTCACTCCGGTCACCGACAGACCGGGAGGCGGACAGGCTGTCCCGATCTTTTCCGCTCCGGACCGGGACAGGATCCAGGAGGGGGTCGCGCCCCATTTGTAAAGGGTGATCTTGCCGCTCTCCAGAGAAACTTCCGCCAGATCCACGGTCACCGCGCCGCCCCGGCTCCGCAGGACGCACAGGCTGTTCAAAGAACGCAGGGCATATTCTGCCGGATATCCTGCCGTCAGCAGGCGGCGCAGGAGGGAGGCGGCGGTTTTTGCTTCCTGCGCCGCTCCGATGCCGGTGCCCATACCGTCGCACAGGAGCACATAGTAGCGTCCGGCCGTGCCGGCGAACCAGAGGCATCGGTCCCCGTTCTGGGCGGAACAGCCTGTGGACCGGGCGGCCACCAATACATCGTACCGTGCCCGGTACTGCTCCCCCCGGCGGGGTAGGCTGTCGGCCAGCTCCTGCAGGTATTCCGAAAGGAAGCGGTATTGCTGGATCAGGGCACTGCGGTATTCTTTTTGCCGGTCCCGGTCTGCCCGGATCGCCCGGTACTGGTCCTGGGTCCGGCGGATCTCCAGCAGGAGCCTGCCCGGCTTGCGACAGCTCAAGGGCAGATCCTCCACGCCGATCATAGGGCGGTGGAGGACGCTGACGGGCATATTCTGGGCATCGATCAGTTGGCGGCATCCCCGACGGGCCGGGCAGGCACCGCAGGCCCGGTCGGCGGCACGGGACAACAGCGCCGCCTCATCGATCGGGAACTCCCGGACCTCCAGCAGGAGCTGTTCCGTCTCCGCCAGCACCCCGGCAGTCAGCTCCAGCCGGACCTGTGCCATGCCGGTCTCGCCCCGACGGTGGGAGATGGGCGTTTGGGGCGGCAGGAGGATACTGCAGGCCCCGCCGATCAACAGTCCGATCGCCGGGGTCCAGTCCAGACTCCCCATGAGGGGAGCCGCCACCAGATACATGACGGCCGGAGCGGTGCGGATCGTCCATTTGGGCAGTCCCGGCAGGAGCCGCAGGAGGAAGGTCAGGGACAGCACCGCCGTCATGGGCACCGGGCATACCCCGGACAGGTCCAGCGCAAGGCCTGACAGGGCGGCGGCAGGGAAGGGGGCGGTAGCGCCCAGGATCCCGGCGGCCACACAGCCAAGGCTGATCCCACCCGGGGCGATCTGGGCCAACGCCAGCACCCCCAGTCCACAGCCCAGCCAGTCCATCACCGGGTCCCGGCGATCGGTCACCACCGCCGCCACCCGTGCGGCCCCGATCGCCAGACCCACCCATAAGAGCCATACCCATGGCTGTGCCGGAGCGTTTTGCCAGAACCGGAACATGAGGGTGGTGATCGCCACGGACAGACCGGCGAGCATGGGCATGAGCCAAGGCATGGTCCGGCGCAGGGGCCTTCCTGCCAACGCCAGACAGATCACCAGTCCTGCTCCGGTCCAGACCAGCCCCTGGGCACCGGCGGCTCCCCAGAAGAGCCGGTAGCCCAGCAGGCTCCCCAACGCCAGCAGGAGAGAGGGCCAGCCCTCCACTCCGGCGCACAGTGCCGCCAGAGGCAGGGGCAAAGGCTGTCCTGCCAGACTGGCGGCACTGAGGACCAGTCCGCACAGGAGGTAGCCGCCTCCCTCAGCGGTCGTCCGTAGTCGGGAGTCTGAGATCCATCGCCGGAGCAGTCGCTGGCCCCGGCGCACATAACTGCCGATCGATATCATCATATGTACCACGCCTTTCCAAGTGCTTTTAGTTCTATGATCGTATCATGGGATCGGAAATTTTTCTGTCGGATCGGGATGGATGCGAAAGTTTCTTGCATGATGGGCTTTTGGAGTGTATAATGGAAGGGATATCGGATGGAGGAGGATGTCTATGGGCATCGAATTCGAACTGAAATTCAACGCTACGCCCCGGGCTCAGGAGGAGATCCGGGCGGCGTATCCTTTGGGATACAGGAGTTTCCGGATGGAGACCACCTATTATGACACCAAAAACTTCGCCCTTTCGGACCGGAAGATCACCCTTCGGAAACGGATGGAGAATGGGGAAGCGGTCTGCACCGTCAAGACACCGGCGGCGGGCTTCGGCCGGGGGGAGTGGGAGTGCCGCTGTGACAGCATCGAGGATAGCATCGGGGAATTATGTAAACTCGGTGCCCCCAGAGCCCTGATGGGGCTGACGGGTGCCGGGGTCGCCCCGGTATGCGGCGCCCGGTTCCACCGGTCAGCCGCTACGGTCGAGCATGACGGGGCGGTGCTGGAGATCGCGCTGGATCAGGGCGTTTTGCTGGGTGGCGGACAGGAGATCCCCCTTTGCGAGGTGGAGGTGGAGCTGAAGTCCGGGGATCCCGAGACGGCGGTGGCCTTCGCCACGGCGCTGGCCCGGCGGTTCGGTCTGGAGCCGGAGAAAAAGAGTAAATTCCGCCGGGCGCTGGCTCTGGCGAAGGGAGAATGATATGGCGCTGGAACGTTTTTTTGAGAAATATGACCGGCTGGTGCTGATCGATACGGAGACCACCGGTCTGGACTACCGCAGGGACGAGATCATCGAGTTCTCCGCCGTGGTGGTGGAGCGGCAGGGGATCGTCATGCAGTACGACGAGCTGGTGACCCTGAGCCCCGGTGGCTTCGTGCCCCCTAAGATCTCGGAGCTCACCGGCATCACGGAGCAGGACATCCGGGAGCGCGGTCTGCCCAAGACCAGAGTGTGCCGGGACATCGGTCAGATGCTCCGGGGGAACACGCTGATCCTGGCGTACAATGCCCATTTCGACCTGAGCTTCCTGTTTTACATGCTCCTGCGGGACGGAGATCCCTCCATCCTGAAGGGGAAGGATAAGCTGGATCTCTTGACAGTCTACAAGGACCGCAGACGCTATCCCCACCGGCTTTGCAACGCCATCGAGGCCTATGGGCTCACCGGCAAGGTGGTCAACTCCCACCGGGCGATCGATGATGTGATCGCCACCGTGGCGGTGATGGAGGCCATGGAGGCGGAACGGGATGATTTGATGAGTTATGTAAACTTGTTCGGTTACAATCCAAAGTACGGCGTGGAGGGCAAGCCCATCGGGTCTGTGACCTATAAGCCCCAGAGCTTCGATCCGAAGCAGCCGCTTTATATGTTATGATAGGAGGAGATCATCATGATCAATGAGACCGCGTATGGACTGGGTTCCAATCGCTCCTGTATCCGGGAGCTGTTCGAGTATGGCAGAGGCCGTGCCGCTGTGGTGGGAGATGAGAACGTCTTCGATTACAGTCTGGGCAACCCCTCGATCCCGGCACCGCCGGAGGTGGATCAGGCGATCCGGGACATCCTGCAGGATACGTCCTCTCTGGCGGTCCATGGCTATACCTCCGCTGTGGGCGACCTTGCCACCCGGCAGGCGATCGCCGATGACCTGAACAGCCGCTATGATGCCGGTGTGAGAGCTCAGGATCTGTTCATCGGCTGTGGTGCCGCGCCGGAGCTGGTGGCGGTGTTCCGGGCCTTGGCGGTGCCGGGGGCTGAGATCCTGGCTGTGGCTCCCTATTTCCCGGAGTACAAGCCCTTCGTGGAGGGTGCCGGTGCTACCTTCAAGGTGGTGCCTCCGGACGTGCCCGGGTTCCAGATCCGGATGGAGGCGCTGGAGGAGGCGCTGACCGCCAACACCGTGGCGATCATCCTGAATTCTCCCAACAACCCTGCCGGTACGGTCTACACCCGGCAGACGTTGAAGGATCTGGCGGCTCTGCTGGAGCGGAAGTCCGCGGAGTATGGTCATCCCATCTACATCGTGGCGGACGAGCCCTATCGGGAGCTGGCTTACGGCGTGGAGGTGCCCTTCATCCCCACGATCTATCGGGATACGGTGGTCTGCTATTCCTATTCCAAGTCCCTGTCCCTGCCCGGTGAGCGTATCGGCTATGTGTATGTGCCGGAGAAGGCCACGGACCACGATGCCCTCTACGCCGCCATCGCCGGCGCTTCCCGTGCGGCGGGCCATGTGTGTGCCCCCAGCCTGTGGCAGAAGGTGATCGCCCGTTGCGCCGGTCTGCGGCCGGATCTTCAGGCCTATGACCGCAACCGCAAGACCCTCTATGAAGGTCTGGTGGCGCTGGGCTACGAGGTGGCCAAGCCCGACGGTGCCTTCTATCTTTTCGTCAAGGCCCCCGGCGGTGATGCGGAAGCCTTCTCCGAGAAGGCGAAGCAAAAGGACCTGCTGGTGGTCCCCGGTGATGGCTTCGGCTGTCCCGGCTATTTCCGTGTGTGCTATTGCGTCAGCTACGAGAAGATCGTCAGGAGCCTGCCGGTGTTCGGTGAGTTGGTGTGAGGACGGATATACAACTTAAGAAAGAATGAATGGGAGGGAGCGAAGATCATGGTTCGCATCAGAAGAGTCCTGCGTTTCCTGTTGGTATTCGCTACGGTCCTGCATATGGTCCCTCAAGGCCCTCTGGCTCTGAACGTTTCAAGCCCGGCACTGGGTACCACATCCACGAAGTACTTCACCGCGATACCCGGTGTCTACGAGATGGGTGACGGGTATGCCGTCATCTGAGCAACGAATTTCAGCGGCACAGGCTACATCAAGTACAACTATCTCGGCGAGGAATACACCGTCTACGATGAACGGACCGGCATCGTTCGTACGAACGATACGATAATATCGATACGGCAGAGGATGACCCGGATGATCAGCTCATCCAGTGGCAGGGCAGTACCGTCAAAAAATACGGAGGACGTGTCCACTTCGACCGGCTCAGACAGGAGCAGCTCGACTGGATCGGTACGCTCCCCGGCAAGCAGGACGTGGTCATCAGCCACATCCCGCTGACGAAGCTGACCTCTCATTTCGGTCTTGACTATGAGCCTGTGCTGAAGGACAAGGGCGCGATGCTCAGCATCACCGGCCATGATATGGTGTATTCCCTGAAGGACACCGTCGACGGGGACAGCATCTATACCGTCATCGCCGGTGGCTACAACGGCTCCGGTGCCCACAACACCTCCGTATCCCTGTTGCTTTCCGACGGATACGCGTACATCAACGCCTGCAAATATCAGGGCGGGACCACGACCCTGCCGGATACCAGAACGGTGGAGCTGGCCACGGGCGAGACTCTGGGACGTACCGTTTCCCGGCCGCCTCTGGTGGATGGCGCCTATCTCCTTTCCACCGCCGGGCATTTGAACTGGCTGTCCGGTCAGTGCCGGTCTGCCAACAGCTTTTCCGGTGTGACGTTCCGGATGGTCAGCGACATCGATCTGATGCTGGTGCCCTTCACCCCGATCGGCGGTAACGACACCGTTTCCAATGACAACAACACCACCTCCTATGGGTTCGCCGGTACCTTCGACGGCAACGGATATCAGATCAGGAACCTGAACATCGTGACGGCCAACAACAATGTGGGCCTGTTCGGCGTGGTCCGCGGCGGTACGGTCAGGGATCTGACCGTGTCCGGCGGTATGGTCGATGGCGGCTGGTATGTGGGCGGTCTTGCGGGCGCGTCCTACGACGCGGTCTATGAGAACTGCTATTGCGATGTCATGGTCTACTCCGAGGGCGGCAGTAAGGTGGCCGGTATCACCGGCTTCCTGTCCCACGGCTCCAGGATCGACCGTTGCGCCAATTATGGCAGTGTCACCACCCACCATGCGGGCGGCAGTGCCGCAGGCATCGCCGGACAGCTTTACAGCGCCACGGTGAACCGGATCGAGAACAGCTACAACAGAGGCAGCGTGGTGGCCCATGGACAAAGCGCCATTGCCGGCGGTATCTTCGGATATGCGGGCAACGTGGCGGTATCGGTGGAAAACTGCTATAACGCCGCCCCCGTCGTGTGCCCCGGTTCTCAGGGCACGGCCAGTCTGTAACGAGCCCGATATACGCAATAAAACGAACACCACCGATCGCGGTCGATCGGTGGTGTCCTTTATTCACGTGTCATCCCTTGGCGCGTTTTTTCTGGGCGATGGACCGATCCTGCGCCAGCAGGAGGTCGGAGAGGATGGAGTTGGAGACTAAGAATCCCTCCGGGCTGAAGCGCCAGCGGCCGTCGGAGAAGATGGTCAGGTAGCGGTCCCGGTTCTCCTGCAGGATGGTCTCCAGCGGATCGAAGGGGAGCAGGTACTGCTTCTCGTATTCCTCCCGGCTGATGCCGGCGGTGGTCCGCAGTCGGGTCATCAGGTATTCTCCGGCCCGTTCCCACAGGGGGATGTCCTGCAGATCGTCGATCACCTGACCGTGGCTCTTGATGCCGTCGATGTAGGCGCAGATACTGCTGACCATGGTGAAGCGCTTGCCGCCGAAGTCGGAGCTGGCGCTGGCACCGAAGCCAAGGAACTCGCCGCCCTGCCAGTATTTCATATTGTGGCGGCTGTGGTGGCCCTTTTTGGCGAAGTTGGAGATCTCATACTGGCGGTAGCCCTTGGCTCGCAGGAGCTCCACTGCCGCCAGATACATATCGGCCTGAGTCTCGTCCATGGGGATGCCGCAGTGGTCCCGGACGGTGTACAGGGGCGTACCCTCCTTCACCTCCAGCCCGTAACAGCTGATGTGGTCGGGCTTGAGCTTCAGGACGTTGGTCAGGGTGTCCTGCCAGCCTTGCAGGGTCTGCTCCGGCAGGCCGAACATCAGGTCCACCGACAGGGACTGGAAGCCGATCTTCCGGACCAGCCGGACGGCCTCCTCCACCTGCTCATAGGTGTGGGGGCGACCCAGTCGGTGGAGCATGGCGTCGTCATCGTTCTGGACACCAAGGCTCACCCGGTTGAAGCCCTCGCTCCGGAGCCGCCGCAGGAGACGGGGGGTGACGGAGTCCGGGTTGGCCTCGAAGGTGATCTCCGCCTGAGGGCTCACGTCGAAGCTCTGTCGCACGGCGGTGAGGATCGCGGCCAGACCGTCGGCACCGAAGAAAGAGGGAGTGCCGCCGCCAAAATACACCGTGTCCACCCGGTAGCCGGGGGTCAGGGGGCCGGTCTCCTTGATGTGGGTGCAGATCGCTTTTCGGTAAGCGTCCATCAGCTCCTCGTCATGACCGGCTTCGGAGTAGAAGTCACAGTAGACACATTTGCTGTGGCAGAAGGGGATGTGGATATAGATGCCAAGGGGCGTTTTTTCGTTGCGGGGAAGGATCGGCATAAGCCACCTCCATGATTTAGTGAAGAGAGGATACGATCGCTTTGGGCTAGACCGATGCTCTGAGAGAATCGGGGGGGACCTGGATCTGCTTCCAGGTGTTGGTCTGTTGGGTGCTGACGTTGCCGTCGGGGGCGTAGTCGGTCTGGCACAGGAGGTTGCCGTGGGCGTCAAAGATCTGCTCCGTACGGCTGCCGTCATCGGCCTCCATGATCACGGTGTCGCCCTCGTAGCGGTAGGTGACGGTCCGGGTCAGGGTGCCGTCGGCAAGGTAAGTGGACATGGCCGAGGGCTTGCCGTCCTCCAGTGTATAGATGCTGTAATCCAGCAATGTGCCGTTGAGATAGCTGTCCTGACGGGTCAGGATGCCTTCCTCATCATAGGTCAGGGCGGTGCGGTGCTCCATGGACTGACCGGGCATCTTCTGGGTGATGGAGGTCCGAAGTCCCTCTTCTACGGTGTACTCCGTGGCGCTGACCAGCGTTTCGCCGGTATAGGCGTAGTAGCCAAGAAGCTCGCCCCGGTCGGAATACGTATACCCGATCCGGGCCTCGTCGCTTTCCCAGAGGATGTAGTTGCCGTGAGCGTCACAGGTGACCTGATACTGATGGGTCATGGCGGGACCGGTGTAGACCCGGACCTGAGATACCCGGTCCTGTTCGTCAAATACATAGTCTGTCCGGGTGGAGATGTCGCCGGTCTGGGTGGTGGTGGAGCTGCGGACCCAGAGGGTCCGGGTCTGCGGCTGGGTGGGCTGGGAAGGCTCGGTCTGCGAAGGGGAGGAGACCTCGGGCTCGCCGCCGCAGGCGGTGAGCAGGCACGACAGGACCAGAAGGAGGATCGTCAGCTTTTTCATACAGGCTCCTTTCTCCCTTCCTCTACCTGCAGGATCTCCGGGGCGGCGGTGAGGGCGGCGAAGAACTTCGCCTGTCGTTTCCGACTGCCGATGCCGGGGAACTCGGCGGTGAAGGTGACGGTGTGGCCGGTGGCGGTGCGCTGGGCCAGGATGTTCCGCAGGTGGACGTGATGGGCATTTTCCTGCTCGTGGAGCAGATCCAGGGCCCGGACGATGTCCTGACACTCCAGCCGGTAATCCTGACTGAGCGTGTTCCGGCCCGGGAGCCGGTGCTGGAAGAATTCCAGCAGGGTCAGGGTGAAGAGCATGAAGACCATGCCGCACAGGGCGATGGGATAGTAGCCGAATCCGGCGGCGATGCCAAGGCAGGCAACGGTCCACAGACTGGCGGCGGTGGTGAGTCCCTTGACGGTGGCACCCTCCCGGAGGATGGTGCCGGCCCCAAGGAAGCCCACGCCGGTGATCACCTGAGCCGCCAGACGGGCGGGGTCCGGAGCGGCACCGACCGCCGAATACTCACAAAAGAGCATCTGCCCCGTCAGCGCCACGGTGCAGGCACCCAGCGCCACCAGCACATGGGTCCGCATACCGGCAGGGCGGTTGGTATACTCCCGCTCCGTGCCGATCACGATGCCCACGATCAGGGCACACAGCAGCCGCAGGCAGAGCTGCACGATCCCGGGCTCATAGCGGAAACTGTCGAGGATGTCGGATAGCATAAGCGGACCTCCCTTCGGTCAATGCAGAATGCAGAATGCATAATGCATAATTGTGGTGTCCCTTCGGGACTTATTTAAAATTATTTGCGAAGCAAATACAATAATTCTGCATTCTGCATTATGCATTCTGCATTCCCATCGGGGCGAGCCCCGGTGGGAGTCAGTC
>JAFNXT010000147.1 GCA_017378975.1 Oscillospiraceae bacterium | reverse complement strand
GCGTAGACCTTGAAGTACAGGGTATCGCCCATGTTGGCGGCAGGGATGCCCTCGGACTTGGCAAGGTAGACCACGCCATTGGTGACATAGCCGGGCACCAGAGCCACAGCGTCATCGATGGTAGCGTTCTGGTCCATCTTCGGCAGGACCATCAGGCCCAGCTCCTTGACGGAGGTCATGTCCTTCACGGAGAAGTAGACGTTATAGATGATCTCGTCCTCGAAGGACAGGGTGGGGTAGTTCAGGGTCAGACCGGGGTCGACCACGGGAGTGCTATTGGTGGTATAGCTCAGGGTGAAGGTGTCGTTATCGTTCTTGACCAGCTCGAAGGTGACCTCGACGCCGCCGGGAACGAAGAGCTTGTCAGCGTTGATGCCGATTTCGGTGTTATAGAGGGTGACAGTGGTGGCCTGATCCTGATAACCGTCGGTCATGTACCAGCCAACGACCTCGGGACCAAATTTTGCACCGGGATAGACCGCCTTCAGAGCAACATAGCTGTCGGATTCGAAGGTGGTAGTCAGCTTGCCATCGACGAATTTGTAGATGCCCAGATTGCTGGCGTCCTCTTCACAGCCGTAGTTGGCACCGTTGATGAAGCCGAACAGGTAGTAGTTGTAGGGGTCGTAGTTGGGATCCATGGAGCTGCAGATGGTGCAGACACCCAGACTGTAGCTGTGCTCCACAGTGGAACCGCAAGCGTCACAAACAGCATCGGTGTTATGAGAGGTGTGGACGCAATCCTTGGGATCGGCGGTGTAGCTCAGATACAGACTGCCCTCGACACCCTCGGTCAGGGTGAAGGTGACGGTCTGGCCGCCGGGGACCAGCAGCTTGTTGGCGCTGATGGAGTCGGGGTCGGTAAACTTGTACAGCGTGGTGCCAATGACAGCGCCCACATAGCCGTTGGTCATGTAGAAGCTGGCGTTATCATTGGTCTTGACGACCACATAGCTGTCCTGCGTGAACTTCACCGTCAGCTTACCGTCAACGAACTTGTAGTTGCCCAGAGAATCGATATCCTCGCCCATGCCGTGATCGACACCGTTGATGTTACCGACCAGGTAGTACTCTACCTTCTCGATGTGGTCGGGATCGGCGGCACCGCAGTTGAGGCAGGAGCCGTTGGAGTAGGAGTGACCGGTAGCGGGGATCTGTTTGGTCTCCACGTAGTCACAAGTAGAGCAACCACGGACCTCTTCGCCGGTCTTGACACAGGTGGGCTCAGTCTTGACGTACCAGCCGCCCAGCATATGTTCGGTCTGGGGGATGGTCTGCGTGTAGCTGTGTCCGCACAGACTGCAGGTGAAGACGGTCTTACCGGGAGCGGAGCAGGAGGCCTCGGTGGTGGTGCTGGTATACTTATGGTTGCACTCGGCAGTGGTATAGCTGAGGGTCAGGGAGCCGTCGGTGTTGACCTTCAGGGTCAGCTCCACTTCCACACCACCGGGGATCAGCATCTTTTCCATGGCAGTGACCTTGGAGGTGTCGTAGAAGGTACCGGAGGTGGTGGAGATATAGTCCTTGGCCATGTACCAGGCACTGTTACCGGTGGTCTTCACGGCGATGTAGCTGTCAGTGGTGAACTTGACCTTCAGCTTGCCATCTACGAACTTGTAGGAACCCATGTTGGTATAGTCTTCCTCACAGCCGTAGTTGGCACCGTTGATGAAGCCGAACAGGTAGTAGTCGGTAGTCGTGGTGCCGGGATCGCTGGTGTAGACGGACCAGCTTTTGCTGGAGAAGGTGTACAGATCCTTGCCATCGGTGGGGATGGTCAGGTCAGCGGTCTGGGTAGAACCATTATTGAAGATGATGCTGGTGGCTTCCACGGGGACGGAGTAGCTGTACACGTTGGTAGTACCAGCCACCTTAGTCATGGCAGAGCCGGGCCAGGCGCCGGTCATGGCAGTATCGCCGGTCCAGGCGTAGACGTTGACCTTGGACCAGCCTGCGGTGTTCTTGAAGTAGATCACACGCTCGGTCACAGGCTCAGCCTCGCCGCAGTTGGTGCACTGGCCGCTGACATAGTTGTGACCCAGAGCGGCGATGGTCTCGGTCTTGGTCTTGCCGCAGCCGGAGCAGGTGTAGGTACGGACGCCGGCCTTTTCACAGGTGGCGGCGGTGGTGACCTTTCCGGTGCCCCAGTTGTGGACACAACCGTTGGTGGAATAGCTCAGCGTCAGGGTGCCATCAGCGTTGGGGACCACGGTCAGAGTGACTTCCACGCCGCCGGGGATCATCAGCTTGTTGGGAGCGGTCAGGGTGGTCGCGTTGTACAGGGTGGTGGAGGTGACCTCACCGACCCAGTCGTTGGTCATGAACTCGGTACCGTTACTGTCACAAATGAAGACGCAGCTGGTGGAGTCAAAGGTGGTGGTCAGTTCGCCGTCGACGAACTTGTAACCGTAACCGTTGTAGTCCTCACCGTTGATGCTGCCGAACAGATAGTAGTCAGCGTCATCCACGACACCGTAGTTGGACCAGAAGCCGGAGGCGTAGTCATAGGTGTTGTTGTCGGCGGAGGGGACCAGGTTGGCGGTCTGGGCAGTGCCGTTGTTATTGAAGATGATGTTGGTGGCAGTGACGGGCACATCGATGGAGTAGATATCGGAGGTGCCGGCGACCTTGGTCATCTTGTTGCCGGGCCAGCCAGAGGTGATGGTGGTATCGTTATCATGCCAGCCGTACAGGTAGACATTTTTCCAGCCATCGGAGTTCTTGAAGTAGATCGTCCGGGTGGAGGCGACGCCACAGACGGAGCACTTGGTGCCGGACTTGTGGCCGACGTAAGCATAGCAGTCATAGCAGTAGCCGTCCTGACCGTGGCTGGCGTGGCTGCAGGAGACTGTTGTGGGATTGTAGACACAGGCAACGCCGCTGTCACCCATGGTACCGTAGATACGGCCGCCATTGACGGTGAACTTGTTGCCGGTGATCTGGTCGTAGTAGGTGCCATTGGCCATGGCGTACACGGGCAGGTTGATGTCGCGGCCGCCGCCGGAGAAGTTGACGATCATGATGCCGGAGTTGCCACGCTCGTTGTAGTACATATTGCTGGAGTTGTCCTTGGTCAGGTACTCGCCTTGGCCGATGAAATGGTTGTGGAATTTGTTGACGGCCTTGACGGCATCGCTGGACCAGCCGGCCTTGGCGATCTGGCCCATCTCCTGATACAGCATATCATTGGCACGGGGGAAGTACAGACTCATGGCGTAAGCACGGGAAGCCACCAGAGCCCAGGCCTGGAACAGGACATAGGGGCTGGAGTTGACGGAAGAACCGTCGCCGAAGGTATCGTGAGACTCTGCCCACAGCACCAGCTTGTCGGCGTTGGCGGCCTTGAAGTAAGACTGCTGCAGCCCACTGGCGTTCTTGTCCTCCAGACGGTAGCGCACGTCATTGGACCAGACACTTTCGGTGACGCTGATATACTGGGTGTAGGCGCTGATGGGGAGCTGACCGCTGTTGTCGGGGTTCTCCAGCAGTTCGCCGTAGTTGTACAGGTAGATACCTCTGGTAGAGGCGGCGTAATTGTTGGCACCGTTGACCACCGTGGGCCAGAAATCGCTGGCGAAGTCACTGCGGTCGCTGGGGGTCTCGATCTGCTTGGCGGCATCGAAACGGAAGCCGTCCACACCGCAGTCGATGTAATCCTTCAGCATGTTCAGGACGTAGTTCTGGATCTTATCACTGCCGGTGTTCAGGTCGGGCAGACCTGCCATGCAGTACTGGGTGATGTTGTAACGGTCGCTGTAATCCCAGGAGTTCTTGGAATAGTCATGCCAGCAGGACGGATCGTTACGGATGTCATCAGGGATCAGGGGGGACAGGGTGTTGTTGCCATTGTTGGCCAGGTGGTTAGTGACCACGTCCATGATGACCTTGATGTCGTACTTGTGGGCTTCGTTACACAGGTCGATCAGTTCATCACGGGTGCCGATGGCGTTGCCGGGGACCTCGTTGATGTTGAAGCTGATGGGCTGATAGACCACCCACCAGTTCTCAAAGGGCTTGTTCACGCTGCTTTCCTTCAGCTCCTGCATGGGGGAGACCTGGATCGCGGAGTAGCCCTGGCTGGCGATCAGACCCAGATTGGCCTTGATGTTGGCCAGGGACCAGTTCCAGCAATGGAGCGTACAGCCGTCCTGGACGTATGTTGCCAGCGTACTGGGGACGGAAGCAGCGTCTGCTTCGACGTGGATGGGGGAGGGCACGAGGACCAACGCCAGCACCATGCAAAGTACCAGCATCAGGCTCATGCTCCTGCGAAGGATCGTGCTCGTGATGTTTTCCTCCTGTTTTGGTTTTTGGCAGGCATGTCAAACGGCATACCACGCCATTCTGTGATCATTATACCAAATGACTGAGCGGTTGTCCAGTCTGTTTGGTGATGATCGATATAAATATGTTACAATGTTGTTAACATGAGCCGATCTTTCTGATCCGTGGAGCGATGAAAAAAACTATTGACGATCTTGGGTTTCTTGGTTATAATATCATGGTCCTGCGAGAGTGTTGGAATGGTAGACAAGCACGTTTGAGGTGCGTGTGGTTACGCCGTGTGGGTTCGAGTCCCATCTCTCGCACCACAAAAGACTGTCCCTTTTGGGGCAGTCTTTTTTGTTTACAGTTCCTTCAAATTTTCAGCATTTTTTCTTGCTTTTT
Source organism: Oscillospiraceae bacterium (assembly GCA_017378975.1). GTDB lineage: Bacteria > Bacillota > Clostridia > Oscillospirales > Oscillospiraceae > Faecousia. The sequence continues at coordinate 368 of JAFNXT010000147.1, read as the reverse complement.
CCGGGCGGTTATGTTATAATTCCGCCAGAAATAGAATAATTATAACATCCATTCTATTTATAATATCGATTTTATCAATATTTCGGAGGTAATTATGGAGGAGTCTGTCAAATTACCTGATGAGAAACAGGTACAAAGAAAGGAAAACGGCTGGATTGCGGCTTTTAAGTTCGTTCCCCTACTGATCTTTGCTGTTGCAGTTATCGTATTTAAGCTGGATCTGCTGCTGGCCGCACCCATTGCAACATTTAGCGCAGTTGGCGTGTATATGATCTTGTACAAAGCTGATTTCGAGGGTGCATTTGAGCAGTGCTTAAAATCCGTCAAGAATATCGTTCTGATTTTCTTCATTTTGATGTTTGCTTATG
>JAFNXT010000146.1 GCA_017378975.1 Oscillospiraceae bacterium | reverse complement strand
AGTCCGATCAGCACCGCCAGCACCAAAACACCGACGACGGAGGCCCTGAGGAAGAACGATAGGGATCTCTTTTCCATCTCTAAAACGCCTTTCTATATTGATCCTGTGATTAATACATACCACATGATATTATACCTTAGTGACTGCCTGATTGCAAGGAGAATTATCGAAAACAATTTATTAACAGGCGTGTTTTTTATGCAAAATGATGACGCCCATATCAGGTCAGTTCCTGACATGGGCGCCATAACGTTTTTCAGATCAGGCCACAGGCTCCAGAGTGAAGACCACATCTGTCTTCCCGTCAGCCATAGAGATCTCTGTGATGTCATCCACAGCGGCGTAACCCGCGGGTATGGTGATGATCTTTGCCGCCAGTTCACCGTCACCGGTCACTTCGTTGACATAGCCGGCGATACCGTTGGCATCGGTCGCAACAGGCACGCAGGTGGTACCGGCGCAGATCTGCACGAACACACCGGGCATAGGGGCGCCATCTGCATCCACGACCTTCACGGTGTAGACGAAATCAAGAGGCTGGGTCTCCGTCGCGACAGGCTCGGTAGTCTCGGGCACTGTCACGTTGTCACTAGGCGCTGTATTCTCAGTGCTGCTGCCGGTCTGCGCGGGAGCAGTCTCTCCGCAGGCGCACAGGACCATGGAAACAGCGAGAAGGGCCGCCAGGATAAGGACGATCTTTTTCATGATGATTACCTCCAAATATTATGCACCGACCGGAACTTGGTCGATCCCTTTGAAAAACCGTTGTTGGTATCGTTCTGAGGAATAGAACTCGAAGACGTTCTTGAACATTTGGGCATCCGGCACAGAACCAAGATGGGTCAGACTCAAATTGCCATACCTGTCGATCACGATGGTGAATGGGAACGCATCCGTACCGATCATAGAAGACCACCGCGGATCACACTTGCCCATAGGGAAAGTATATCCGTTCTCCTTACGGAATTTCTCGATGGAGGCGTTATCCGAATCCACAGGGTTTAGCGCAATGACGGCGATCTCTTCACTGTATGCTTCATAAGCCTCTTGCAGATGAGGGAACTCCGCCTTGCAGGGTTGGCAATTCATGAACCAGAAATTGATCATGACCGCATCCTTATCCCGAAGGAGCTCGGAAAGGCGGACCTCCGTACCGTCCGATACCGTCACGGAAAAATCCTTGATCGCATCCCCAAGGCTATAACGGATGGTATCCATATCCTCAGCGGTCAGGACACCGGCACCGAGCCGGATCTGGGTCTTCTCCCCTGTCAGCGGATAGCAACTCTCAGCCACATAGCCAACAGGGAGCTTGGAAACGACAGCCACATAGCCGTCAGAGAAGGAAGCGAAAGAAAAAACACCGTCACTCCCTGTCTTTCCGGCAAACACCATATCTTCCAGCGTATCATCCGAATAGACCGCGACATTGACCCCGGAGAGCGGAGCATCTGCCAGATTGGTCACCTGGATCTGGGCTGAAACCTTTTGACCGCCGGTCGGTACCGTGGTGGCCTCATTATTCGACCGGTCACCACATCCGGCCAGCGCACCGATAAGCATCGTCAAGATCATCAAAATACAAATGCTTTTTTTCATATAGCACCATCTTTTCAGGATCGGGGCGCGGACGGTATCATCCGCGCCCCGATATCATCCATTACGCAAGGGGATCAAGCCTCAGGACCGATGTGGTCATAATAGTAGCACAGCTTAGTCCAGGCGTTATCCACATCCTCGAAGGTATATTTATCCATCAGCAGTTGGAGCATCTCAGCCAGACGTGCATCCACGGGTACACATCCCACACGCTCCTTGGCAGAACCGGCGTACATCTTGGAAAGATAGCCACGCATCTCCTCGGTCAGATCTTCACCCGTACCATGATACTTGCCGGCATAGATATCCTTCAGCTTGTAGCTCGCGGCATTACCTTCATAATCCTCACCCCAGTATTCTCTGAGATACTTGTCCGTCGCGGCCTGATCACCGTCATGCTTGTCAAGCACGCCGATCACGAACAGGTCGTTCTCAGTCTTGCTGAAGTCGAAGCCGCCCATATCGATCATACCCTTGACCTTCACCACATTGCCGTTCTCATCCCGGATCAGGTTGCCGTCCTCATCCAGAGAATCCACGGTGGCGATGGGATTGGAGAAGAGGCTGGTCACACCGGTGAAGTCAGCATAAACGATGCTGCCAAGGATGGGTTTACCGTTGGCGTCGGTACCGATCAGCTCATGATAATAGCCGTCGGGACCCATGGCCACATCGATACCGCCCGCGACCACGTGATACATGGCCTCACCGGTGGCATCGGTATCATAGGTGAAGTAACCGGGAGAAGCCAGCCGGAAATGCTCCAGCGTATTGCCGACATACTCGATGTCGAAATAGATATAGCCTTCCTCATACACATCCCAGAAAGCGATATCGATGTAGTAGTCCTTCCCGGCTTCCATATAGAAGACCATGGATACGTTGTCACTGTCGTTGAACAGACGTTCATCCATTTCGTAGGTCAGCAGAGGCGTGCGGTCAGCGCTGAAGATCCAGCCATCCACACCATGCTCCGATCCGTTACTGGAGGTGATCCGGTAAACGCCGGACTTATCAGGGACGAACTTCATCAGCTTGCCTCTGGGGATGATGGCAGTATTGTAGTAGAAGAAGTTGGTGGGCTTATTCTTGCCAAGCACAGCTTCCGGAGCGGAGAAAGGTGCCAGACCCTTGATGGGATCCTCCATCTGCTGGGCATCCTTACCGTAAGCCTCATAATACTTACACATCTTCAGCCACTCGTTCTCGGAGTCATCGAAACCGACCGTCTCAGCGATCAGCTTCAGATACCCCGCCAGCTCTTCGTTGACGGTACAAACACCGTTGAGCAAAGAATTGGAGGAGTAAGAGAAGTAGTCCACCATCTTGTCGTACAGGCTCACTCCGTCGATCTGGACCTTGCCGTTGTAGGCGATATCCCACAGAGTCTCTTCCTCACTGAACTGAGTATAGTCCATCAGCACAGCCAAAAGCAGCGGGCCATCCTTGGTGCCCACATGGTAGTAGCCGTCCTTCTCGTTCAGCACGATATCCACATAGGAGTATTCGAAACCGTCCTCAGAAACAGCGGCCTGCCGGGGCAGATGGGCCGTAGTATCGATCTCATCAGCATCCACCACACGAAGATCCTTGATGTAGACGGTATCATCGCCCACATTGTCAGACTCATCCTTGATGTAGCACAGAGCGACCTCATAAACGCCATCTTCGGTAGCCACACAGGGATAGCAGGACTTCCACTGCTCCACCTCGTCAGCGCCGGAAATGGTGAAGATGGGCTCATCATCCACGATCACATGCATGAAGTCGCCGCCATTTTCGGTGGACGCCAGATAGTCGAAGCCAACAGCCTGACCGGCCTTCAAAGTGACATCAGCATAGAGGATAGCATAGGAGCCCTCGATCCCCTGGTTGGTGGCCATGAAACAATCCACGCCATTTTTCTCGGTCTTCACGAAAGGCCAGGCATACTCGTCTTCATCGGCCCGGTAAGTGACCTCGACGTCACCCTTATTCAGGACAGCGGCGATATTCTCGGAGCTATCCATGGTCTGATCAGGCTTGGCACGGACCACGATATCGCTCACACCATTGGGGCACAGCATCTGCTGATAATCCTCAGAAGTGAAATATTCAAAAATGCTGGTAAAGGGGCTCAGGCTGGTGATGCCACCCACCTCGATCAGACAGATCACACCGTATCGGTCGATCACCACGGACGTGGGATAACCCGTGACATTGAAGGCCTGGGACCAGACCGTAGGACAGGCCGCCATAGTGAAGGACATGCCCATCGTCGCCTGATAAGAACCAACCTTGGCATTATCCTCCAGAGGATCCACCGCGATCACATGTGCCTCATCCTTATATTTCTGCCAAGCCTCGTCCATATAGGGGAACTCGTTGGCGCAGGGGCCGCAGGTGCTGTACCAGAAGTTCAGCAGGACCATCTTTTTCTCCTCGAGCACCTCAGACAGGGTCACAGTCTGACCGTCGGGAGTCGTGACGGAGAAATCATACATCACGTCACCAAGGGTCAAAGGCTCGGAAGGGCTGACCTCAGACAACGTTTTATTGGTGATCAGAGAAGAAACGAGCTCGATCTTAGCCTTCTTGCCGGAGAAGGTGTAGTAGTCCTCCACCTTATAGCCCTCAGTGACACCTTGCAACTCGACAGCATACTCGGAGCTCTCAGCCAGTTCGAAGGAGACCTTGCCTTCCGCGTCGGTCTCGCCAAAGTCGACCAGTTCAGTCTTGGCAGAGTTGGTGTAGATATAAACACTAAGACCTTCCATCGCCATACCGCCCACAGACTTGACGGACACTTCATAAACGGTCTTCTTGCCGGAAACAGGACCGTTCTCTCCCTGCGTCCCCTCTGTGTCCCCGGTAGGGTCGACGGGGTCTCCCCCGCAACCAGCCAGCACGCCCATGACGGAAATGAGCATAACGACTGCAAGGAACAGCGCAGAGATCTTTTTGAATCTCTCCATATTTTCCCTCCTGCGCGATCTGTGACGATCGCTGATTTTGATCGACTATAATAAGCCTATTCTGGAAGAATGATACCATGATCGACCTGTTCCGTCAATAGAAAACCGATTTGGTAACACTAAATTAAAAAAGATCCGTCCCCCGGACTGTTTCCGGGGGACGGACTTTTCGCTTTTGGTCAAGCTACCGGATCACTCCAGGAAGCTATCGCCAGGAGCGCCCTCGTTGGGGCCGCCCATGCCCTGCCACTCAGTGGTGGTCTCGGGAGCCTCAGTCTCAACGGAGGTAGCGATGACGTCCTCCACGGAGAACTTCACGACGTCCATCTCGGCATCCAGATACAGTTCCTTCATTCTTTTTCACCTCGATCTTATGTAAGTTATGCAAATCGGACCCGAAGAACGGGACCGGAATCGCCCACATATCATCCACAACGATATGAACACTACATCATAGGATAATAATCCCCAAATGTACCTACATGTAGTATAGCAGATAATATGGTGATCGTCCAGTCCAAATTTT
>JAFNXT010000145.1 GCA_017378975.1 Oscillospiraceae bacterium | reverse complement strand
GTCTGCCCGGGCGGAGGATGTGCAGGCGTTCCTTGGGCGGGTGGTCCAACGGGAGCGGAGCAGTCTGTCGGTGATCGAGCCTGTGAAGGAGGATGTATCATGAGTCAATATTCTACGATCTCGTTCCCGGCGATCGGTCTCAGCTGGGATCCTTCCAGCAGTTTCTCCATCGGACCCTTCCAGATCCATTGGTACGGTCTGATCATTGCTCTGGGTCTCATGCTGGCGGTGGTCTATGGATGCAAGCGGTGCGGTCAGTTCGGCCTGAAGGAGGACGATATCATCGACGGTGTGCTGTGCATCGTGCCCTTCGCGATCGTCTGCGCCCGGCTGTATTACTGCGTGTTCGAGTGGGAGAACTACCGGGACGACCCCATGAAGATCTTCAAGATCTGGGAGGGCGGTCTTGCCATCTACGGCGGTGTGATCGGTGCCGCGATCGGCATCGTGGTGTACGCGTTGGTCAAGCGTGACAAGGTCCGTCTGACGGCGGTGCTGGATCTGACTTCTCTGGGGTTCCTGATCGGCCAGTCCATCGGTCGGTGGGGCAATTTCTTCAACCGGGAGGCCTTCGGCGCTCCTACGGACTGTGTGTTCCGCATGGGTCTGACCAATGCGTACACCGGAGAGATCACCTACTACCATCCCACCTTCCTGTATGAGTCGGTGTGGAACCTGTGCGGCTTCGTGCTGTTGCACTTCCTGTCCAAGAAGCGTCGGTATGATGGGCAGATCGCGCTGGGGTATGTGGCGTGGTACGGACTGGGCCGGGCCTTCATCGAGGGTCTTCGGATGGACAGTCTGTACTGGGGCCCGTTCCGGGTCAGTCAGGTGCTGGCGGCCGGGAGCTGTGTGATCGCGGTGGGACTGCTGATCTTCTTCGCGGTCCGGAAACCGGATCCGGAGAAGCTGTTCGTCAATGTGGTGGCCCGCCGGGAGGCGGAGGCCGTGCAGGAGCCTCAGGAGGTACAGGCAGATGAGTGATATTTTTGATGATCTGAGCAACGCCGCCCGGCGGCTGGCCGGGAACGTCAGCACCGAGGTGTCGGTGGCGGCGCTGGAGCAGAAGGTGGCGGATGCCTACCGGGGTCTGGGTCGGATGTATTTCGAAGCCGCTCAGCGTGGCGAACGCTGTGAGGGTCCTGCCTTCGATAAGCATGTGGCGGAGATCGCCAGCCTGCTGGAGCAGATCCGGCAGAAGCGGTATAATAAGGGTTGAACATGGGGATACCCCCTCAGTCAAAAAAGCGGTGCGTTGGCACCGCTTTTTTGCCAGCTCCCCCGGAAAGGGAGCCAAGGACGGGGCCGTTGCATCGCAACGGCCCCGTCGGTCTTATTTCATGAACTTGTCGATCGCCTGACACAGGTCCTCGATGGCGGCCTGATCGCCGGCGGCGACGGCGTCTACCATGCAGTGGTGGATGTGGTCCTTCAGGATCACCTTGCCGGTGTTGTCCAGCGCGGAACGGACGGCGGCAAGCTGGACCAGGACCTCGGAGCAGTCGGTGCCCTCCTCCACCATTCGTTTCACCTTTTCAAGATGGCCGATGGCACGGGCCAGGCGGTTCAGAACGGCTTTTTGGTTTTCGTGGACATGGCCGTGGCTGTGGGCGATACCGTGCTCATGCAGGTACGCATGGTCGTGTTGTTGGGACATGGGATGCCTCCGTTGATCGTCGATGGCGTTATCATACCCTATTTCGTCGAAACTTGCAAGCCCCCACAGGGGATATCTCTTTACAAAACAGGATGATATCTGGTATAATGCATTCCGTAAATCAAATAACGGGGAGATCGTTATGGAAAAGAGAAAGAAAAAATGGGGCGACCGGAAGGATGGGACGTGGCTGAAGGACATCCCTGCCATGAACCGGATCATGCCCACCCTGATGCCGGAGCGGGCCAACAATGAGGCATATATCAACGTGGACATCGATCTGCGGCCTCTGAACGCCTATTTGGAAAAGCTCAACGCCGGACGGACGGAGGATAAATATACCTTCTTCCATCTGATCAGCGCCGCCATCGGCAAGGCCTTCATCTTGCGTCCCCGGATGAATCGGTTCATCGTGGGGAGCAAGCTGTACCAGCGGCACGATGTGACTGTGGCCTTCACGGTGAAGAAGAAGTTCTCCGATCACGCTTCCGAGGCTCTGGCGTTCTTCAAATACGATCCCAAGGAGACGCTCAAGAGCTACCACGAGAAGATCATGGCCCAGATCCACATGACCAAGAGCGACACGGAGAAGGATACCTCCACCGGGGCGATGGATATCATCTGCAAGCTGCCCCAGTTCCTGATCACCGGCATCGTCAAGACGGTGCTGTGGCTGGATAAGCACGGCTGGGCTCCGGAATTCCTGATCGGGTCCGATCCCAACCACGCCGCGATCTTCCTGACCAATCTGGGCTCCATCGGTCTGGAGTGCGGCTATCACCATCTGGTGAACTGGGGCACCAACTCCTGCTTCATCGTGATCGGTAAGAAGCACATGAAGGCGGAGTATGATAAGGACGGCAACTGCGATGTCCATGAGGTGATCCCCATCGGTATCACGCTGGACGAGCGGATCGCCGATGGCTACTATTATTCCGGGACCGTGGCGCTGGTGAAAGAGCTTCTGGCCCATCCGGAGCTGTTGGAGCTTCCTGCCGACACGCCGGTGGAATATGCGATCAAAAGATAAATCCTCGCTTGACAAAACGGGGGAGAGGACTTATAATACGTGTTGCGGTCTGGTGCCGCAACATATGGGCTTGTAGCGCAGCTGGGAGCGCACCACATTCGCATTGTGGGGGTCGGGAGTTCGAATCTCCTCAAGTCCACCAACGAAAAGGACCGCCGTCAGGCGGTCCTTTTCGTTGGTGGACGGAGGAGATTCGAAAGATAAGATCCAACAGCCCAGTGGGCTGTTGGTCGCCGCCGGATGGGGGATCTGATCTCGTCCTTGTCTAATTGGTCGAAATCACACATGTAGGGACACCGCTCCTGCGGTGTCCGCGGACACCCGGGGACGGGTGTCCCTACGGTCATTTTTTCAAATTCCAATTTCACGCACTGTAAAATACTTTTGACACGGCTAAAATGGACAATGTCAAAGCGTTTTGATAGACCAAAATTTCTTTTTTGATTAAAGT
>JAFNXT010000144.1 GCA_017378975.1 Oscillospiraceae bacterium | reverse complement strand
TTTTTACAATCATCTAATGATAACGAATCATCAATAATTGCTTCGCCAAAGTCATAACCACCGCGATGGGGCTGGAGTGCATCCGGATGCCGATGATCTCCTGCAGGCTCAGTTCCCGGGCCAGCACCACACGCTGGGCGCCAAGATCATACCACGCTGTGGCGCATTCGTAGTTGGCGATGGATTGCTGGGTGGAGATATGGCGCTGGCAGTGGGGGGCGTAACGCCCAGCCAGAGTGAAGGCTCCCAGATCCGCCAGGATCAGGGCATCCACACCGGCGGCGTCCAACTGCTCCAGATAGGCAGGAAGCTGTACCACCTCGTCATTGCGAGGCATGGTGTTGACGGTCACATGGACCTTCACACTGTGGCTATGGGCGTACTCCACCGCCTTGGGAAGCTCCTCCGGGGAGAAATTCCCCGCGAAGGAGCGCATGCCGAAGTCGGTGCCTGCCAGATATACCGCATCGGCCCCGTAAAGCACGGACATCCGAAGCCGTTCCATGTCACCGGCAGGGCTCAGTAATTCCAGTTTCCTCATTGGTCCCCCTTGAGCTTGTTCAGGAAATCGATATGGTCCTCGTAGGTCTTGGAGAAGTGGTGGGCCTGTTTGGATGGGTCGAAGGCGTAGAAGTAATAGTCCGTATCCTCGGGGTCCAGAGCCGCGGCGATGCTGTTCTGGCTGGGGTTGGAAATGGGACCGGGGGGCAGACCACGATTGGTGTAGGTGTTGTAGGGACTGTCCACCTTCAGGTCTTCCGCAGTCAGGTCGGTTTTGCCGCCCAGCGCATAGACGATGGTGGCGTCGATGTTCAGGAAGGGATACTTGCTGGCGTTGTTCAGACGGTTATAGATGACAGAGGACACCGTGAAGCTCTCCAGAGAGTTGGCGGTCTCTTTCTCGATCATGGAGGCGATGATGATCACCTGACGGATGTCGTAGCCCTTCAGAGCCTGCAGCTTCTGCTTCATCACATCGGTGAAGCTGGCATCGAAGGCATCGAGCATCTTCTCCAGGACACGTTCCGGCTCATCGTTTTCGTAGAAGTCATAAGTGTTGGGGAAGAGGTATCCTTCCAGACAGTACTTGTCACCTCTGTGCACGCCATCAAGGAACCAGTAGTCATCCAGTACACCTCTGGCGGCGTAAGCCTCCAGCTCAGCCGCGGTACATACATTGTGCTCCTCCAGAAGCTGGAAGATCTGGGCACAGGTGTAACCTTCAGGGATGCGGAGGTCTTCCACGATCTTCTTAGCAGAGGCGTGAGGAGACATGGCGGAGACCAGAGCCATATAGTCATAGACGATCAGTTGGGCGTCAGGGTCCGCAGGGTCCAGCTTGTTCAGCTCATAGGTGCCGGGTTTGATGTCCTCCATGGCATTGGACAGATCCGAGTAGATCTTGAACAGGCCGGGATACTGGATCAGACCGGCCTCCTTGAGCTTGGAGGAGATGTCTTCGATGGTATCGGACGCTTCGATGGTCAGTGTCACAGTCTTGGGCTCCCGGCCAAAGGCGAGGACATCCGAGGCGCACAGCCATGCCATCCGTCCGATGGTCACACCGATCACCACGATGATGGCCAGCCATACGGCGGTGGCCAGCAAATGGGGGATGCCAAGAAGACCGTAGCCGCTTTTTCTTTTGGGTCGGCCCTTTTCCACGACAGGCTCCTCCTTTTCGGCGGTGTTGGGGGCAGGGGAAGGCTCAGCGGGGGGAGTGGGATCGTCGAAGATCTGGTCCAGCTCCTCGCCCTCACCGAAGGTGTCCCGGAATTCATCGTCCAGGAACCGACCGGTGGTGGGAGGCTGGGGCTTCGGAGGTCTTTGCTCGTCCAGAGTTTCCTGGATGATCTTCTCCAGATCCAGTGCTTCGTCGGCAGTCAAAGGACTGTCGGTCTCTTCGGCATCGGAGAGCAGGTCGTCCAGCCACCGGTCATCATCGGGTCGGCCGGGATTCTTGTTATCTTCCATGATGGATACCTCCTGTCAGCGGATCACGATCTGACGCGCAACGCGGTCGGCTTCTTCTTTGCCCTTCAGGGCTTCCACCAGTGCCAGACCGAAAGGGATGGCACAACCGGCGGAGGTGCCGGTGATCAGCTTGCCGTCCCGGACACAGGCGGTATCGCTGACAATGGAAGCGTTGCCCATGCCGGTCTCACAGCCGGGATAGCAGGTGGCCTTTCGGCCGTCGGTGATGCCGATGTCTGCCAACACCGTGGGACCGGCGCAGATGGCGGCTACGAATTTGCCGTTATCCCATGCGAATCGGAGCGCATCCAGCGCTTCGGGCGACTTTCGGGCGGTGGCGACACCACCAAGACCGCCGGGCAGTACGATCATCTCCAGTTGGGTCAGGTCCATTTGCCCCAGTTCGATGTCAGCGACCACGGGGATACCGTGGCTTCCGGTGACGGTCTTGCCATCTACGCCGACGGTGAGGGTGGGGATCTCCGCTCTGCGGAGCAGGTCGATGGGGGCAATGGCTTCGGTCTCTTCGAAGCCGGTACCAAGCAAAACATAAACCATGTTCATTCCTCCAATAGCTTCATGACGTGGGAGAGGATCTCCTCGTGGATGTCTTCGATGGAACGCATGACACCGTCACGGACACAGTCGATCACGGTCCAGCCGTAATAACGGGCGGCGAAACGGCCACTTTCACGGCAGGTAGCAAGATATGCGGTGTCTTTCTCGTGGATGTCGGCGGTGGTGGCGGTGACCTGTTCACGGTGACGCATCAGGGCTTCGGTGAAGTCCGTTGGTACGTCAAGATAGATGGTCAGGTCCGGACGGGGGAGACCAAGGTGGCCGTATTCGAAATCGTAGAGCCAGTGCAGGTACTTTTCTCTGTCTTCGGGACGCTCCTTGGCTGCCTGATGGACGGCGTTGGAGGTGGTATACCGGTCGGAGATCACGAGGCCTCCGTCTTCGTACCATTGGCCCCAGTCCTGCTTGTAAGAGGCGTAGCGGTCCACCGCATAAAAGGCGGAGGCGGCGTAGCTGTTCACGTCTCCCGGTTTGGTGCCGAACTGGCCGTCCAGATACATCCGGATCAGGGCGGAGCTGGGTTCGGAATAACGGGGAAACACCAGTTGACGGAAAGGGATCCCCAGTGAGCTGATCTTCTCCTTCAGGATCTTCGATTGTGTGGATTTCCCGGAGCCGTCGGTGCCTTCGATCACTATCAGTTTACCCATGTTCTATTATCTCCTTCGGTCGGTGAACGTAGACTAAGGACATTTTATGCTAACATAAAATATACCATAATTCCTGTGGTTTGTCCACCTTCACAGGGGTCAGGATCGGAAATTTTCTGTGAAGAAGTGGCGCTGGTCTGATGAGTGGGTTGACGATCGTGGTATCTGTGGTAAAATGGACAGTGATATCAAAAATACAGAGGCGATAGACATGAAGAAGTCAAAAACCGATGGCAAATCTTCACGCTGGAAACGGACAGCGCTGATCATACTGTGTGTGATCCTGGCCCTGGTCCTGCTGGCTACGGTTGCTGTCTATTGGTATGTGGATCGGCTTCTTGGGAAGATCCAGTATGTGGATCCTTCGGAAGCGACCCTGTCTACGGAGGAAGCGGTGATCCTGCAGACCGAGGATCTGGAGACCATGGATCCTACGGAGGACTTGCCCCTGCTGGACCCGATCACCATACCTACAGAGGAGACCGCGGCACCGACGGAGCCTGCGCCCACGGAGCCCATGGGGGATATCGTCAATATCTTGCTGATCGGTCAGGACCGCAGAGAAGGGGAGGGACGTTCCCGTTCGGACTCGACCATCCTCGTTACTTTCAACAAGACCACGGGGACCATTTCCCTGACGTCCTTTATGAGAGATGCTTATGTGCAGATCCCGGGCTATTCCAATTTCAAGCTGAACCATGCCTTCCAGTGCGGCGGCATGTCCCTGCTCAATGAGACGCTGGCTGTCAACTACGGAGTGCCTGTGGACGGTGACGTGGTGGTGGATTTCTTCCAGTTCAAGAAGCTGATCGATCTCTTGGGCGGCGTGGAAGTGACTCTGACCCAGAAAGAAGCGGACAGCATCAACGCCGACAGCCCCTGGAACCTGAAGGCTGGACGCCAGATCCTGGATGGCCCCAAGGCACTGAAGTATTCCCGGATCCGTTATCTCGATTCGGATTACCGCCGGGCGGAGCGTCAGCGGACCGTGCTGTTGGCGCTGGTGGATAAGATCAAGGGCCTGTCGGTCATTGAGATGATGCCGATCCTGGAGGAGGTCATGGGTATGGTATCCACCAATATGAGCAAGGATCAGATCATCTCTCTGGCGGTAGAGCTGTTCCCCATGCTGACCAGCGCGAAATTCGAACAGCATCAGATCCCCACGCCCGGCACCTTCAAAGGTGGCAACGTACAGGTCCGGCCCGGTCTGAAGGGCTGGTTCCAATATGACATCGATTTCGAAGCGAACCGCAAGCTGCTGCGTGAGATCTTCGATGCGGACTGAATGATGGAAGCCCCTCCGGCGAGCCGGAGGGGCTTGGTTCATTTCAGAGAGGCTACGTTTTGGCGGACCAAGGCACGCTTCATACGGGCTTCGGCCAGTGCGATGTCCGTATTAGACGAGTCCTTGTCGGAAAGGACTGTCTGCGCCCGTTGCATAGAGCGCTCCGCGCGATGGGGGTCGATGGTCTCGGACCATTCGAAGGTGGTGGGGAGCAGTTCCGTCTGTCCGTCCAGAACGCTGACCAGACCGCCCATACAGGCGGCGTAGCGGCGCTGACCCTCGATGACCACGGTGGCCCGTCCCATACCCAGAGGTGCTACGCAGTTGACGTGTCCTGCCAGGATGCCGATATCACCGGTGGTGGTCCGGACGATCAGCTCTTCAGCGTCGCCGTCGAAGATGATGCCGTCAGGGGTGACGATCCTCAAAGGAAAGGGGGTCATTTGCCACCACCACCCTTGAATTTCTCCACGACCTCGTCGATCGAGCCGGCGTACAGGAAGTAAGATTCGGGGATCTGGTCATGCTTGCCCTCGATGATCTCCTTGAAGGAACGGATCGTCTCCTTCAGAGGCACGTATTTACCGTCATAACCGGTGAACTGTTCTGCCACGTGGAAGGGCTGGCTCAGGAAGCGCTGGACCTTACGGGCACGGTTCACGATGGTCTTGTCCTCTTCGCTCAGCTCGTCCATGCCCATGATGGCGATGATGTCCTGCAGCTCCTTATAGCGCTGGAGGATGTTCTGGACGGCACGGGCGGTCTCGTAATGCTCTCTGCCCACCACTTCGGGGGAGAGGATCCGGGAGGTGGAATCCAGAGGATCCACGGCCGGGTAGATGCCGAGACTGGCGATACCACGGTCAAGGACGGTGGTGGCATCCAGATGGGCGAAGGTAGTGGCAGGGGCCGGGTCAGTCAGGTCGTCCGCAGGGACGTAGACTGCCTGGACGGAGGTGATGGAGCCGTTCTTGGTGGAGGTGATACGCTCCTGAAGGGCACCCATCTCGGTGGCCAGAGTGGGCTGGTAACCAACGGCGGAGGGCATACGGCCCAGCAGAGCGGAGACCTCAGAGCCGGCCTGAGTGAATCGGAAGATGTTGTCGATGAAGAGCAGGACGTCCTGATGCTTCACATCACGGAAATACTCCGCCATGGTCAGGCCGGACAGGCCCACACGCATACGTGCTCCGGGGGGCTCGTTCATCTGACCGAAGACCATGGCGGTCTTGGAGATGACACCGGATTCGGTCATCTCATTGTACAGGTCGTTGCCCTCACGGGTACGCTCGCCGACACCGGTGAACACGGAATAGCCGTTGTGCGCGGTGGCGATATTGTAGATCAGCTCCTGGATCAGGACGGTCTTGCCCACACCGGCACCGCCGAACAGACCGATCTTACCACCCTTAGCGTAGGGACAGATCAGGTCGATGACCTTGATGCCGGTCTCCAGGATCTCGGTAGCGGGCTCCTGTTCGTCATAAGCGGGGGCGGGGCGGTGGATGCTCCACTGCTCGGCACCCTTCACGGCAGGCTTATTGTCGATGGGCTGGCCCAGCAGGTTGAACACACGGCCGAGGCATTCGTCACCGACAGGTACGGTGATGGGCGCGCCGGTATCGATGGCTTCCACACCACGCTGGAGACCGTCGGTAGAGGACATGGCCACGCAACGGACCACATTGTCACCGATGTGCTGTGCGACCTCGGCTACGATCATCCCCTCACCGTGGGGGATATGGATCGAGTTGAGAAGCTGGGGCAGACAGTCATCCGGGAAACGGATGTCAAGCACGGGACCCACGACCTGGATCACGGTGCCTTTATTATTGGGCATTGGGATCAACTCCTTAAATGCTTGTGTAGGGGCCGGATATCACGATCCGGCAACGATCTCAGTGATCTCTTGCGTGATGGCGGCCTGACGGGCCTGGTTGAACTTCAGGCTCAGGTCGGCGATCATGTCCTCGGCGTTTTGGGTAGCGGAGTCCATGGCAGTGCGGCGGGCGGCCTGCTCGGAAGCACGACTCTCGCACAGGGCACCGTAAAGGACACCGCCCAGATATTCCGGGACGATGGTATCGAAGACCTCTTCGGCACTGGGCTCGTAGACGATGTCAGAGGACCCGTTGCCCTTGGGGACGGGGGAGTCGGACAACGGCAGGAGCCGCAGAGTCGTGGGGGTCTGGGACAGGACGGAAACGAAGCCTGTATAGGCTACATGGATCTCGTCATATTTCCCGGCGCGGTAGGCTCTGGACAGTAGCTTGGCCATGGAGAAACAGTCACCGATGTCCACGGCGGCGGCTTCGGGATAGGCTTCGGTGAAAAGCGGGACCTGCTTCGTACGGAAATGGTCCAGCGTCTTCTTCCCGATGGGCAGGACCGTGGCTTCCTTGTCCTGGATCTGGGACATGACCAGCTTGAGGATATTGCTGTTATAGCCGCCGGCCAGACCACGGTCACCGGCGATCACGATATAGAGGACCTTGCCGGTGCTCTCCCGATAGAGATAGGGGGAGCTCAGCTCGGTGCCGGACTCCACGATCTTGGTGATGGTGGAGTAGAGAGTCTCAAAATAAGGACGGGAGCAGGCGATCTTGGCCTGGGCCTGACGGAGCTTGGAGGCTGCCACCATCTCCATGGCCTTGGTGATCTGCCGGGTGGACTCCATACTGCGGATCCTTGTTTTGATCTCCTTGGTGGAAACACCAGCCAAAACGAACGCCTCCTTCCTCAGTTCTTACCGATCTCGGTCAGTAACTGATCCAGCGCGGTCTTGAGCTGTTCCTCGGCATCCTTCTCCAGCTTGCCGGTGGTGCGGATGGTATCCAGAAGGTCGGTATAACGGACATCCATGAACTCGTACAGACGCTTCTCGAATTCGGGGATATCTGCCACATCGATGGCGTTCAGATGACCGTTGGTGACGGCATAGATGATGCAGATCTGGTGGGCGACTTCCACAGGGGCATTGTTGCGCTGTTTCAGCACGGCAACGATCCGCTCGCCCAGAGCAAGACGGGCCTTGGTATCGGCATCCAGATCCGAGCCGAACTGGGCGAAGCTCTGGAGTTCGCGGTACTGGGAGTACAGCAGCTTCAAAGAGCCGGAGACCTTCTTCATGGCCTTCAGCTGGGCATCGCCGCCCACACGGGACACGGAGATGCCGGGGTTCACGGCGGGCATGATGCCGGCGTTGAACAGCTCGGTCTCAAGGAAGATCTGACCGTCGGTGATGGAGATCACGTTGGTGGGGATATAGGCGGAAACGTCGCCTGCCTGGGTCTCGATGATGGGGAGGGCAGTCAGACTGCCGCCGCCAAGCTCGTCGGACATCTGGGCGGCACGCTCCAGAAGCCGGGAGTGCAGATAGAACACGTCACCGGGATAGGCTTCCCGTCCGGGGGGACGGCGGATCAGCAGAGAAATGGCACGGTAGGCCACGGCGTGCTTGCTCAGATCGTCATAGATCACCAGTACGTCTTTGCCCTGAGCCATGAAGTGCTCACCCATGGTAC
>JAFNXT010000143.1 GCA_017378975.1 Oscillospiraceae bacterium | reverse complement strand
GTTCAGCAAAACCAAGTACGATTCCTATTTGCTACGGATGGAGCCCTTTGTGGGGATCTGTGCAAAGAGCAGTCCTTTATGCGGAAAGCAAGTCGCAATTGAGGACTTGCTGCGGGAAACGATTATCGTCCGGGAAGAGGGCTCCGGTACGCGCCGCATTTTTGAAGAACGGCTGATTGCATCCGGTTATGAACTGAGTGATTTTTACAGAGAAGTTTCTATCAGCAGCTTTGTTTCTATCAAGGCATTGGTTGCAAGCGGCAGTGGTATCAGTTTTCTGTACAAGTCCGTAGTAGAGAACGAATGCAACATTGGTACATTTACTGTGGATACGATCACCGAGCCTCATCCGTTCCATGTGGTCTATACGCGTAACACCAATGCCAGAAATTATGCGGAGCAGTTTCTGGGATGCAAAATACAATAAGCAATGCAAAACTCCCGCTTACCGATTGGTAAGCGGGAGTTGCGATTAGAGCCTTTGTTAGAAAAAACAGCTCCCATGGGCCTCGATGGGAGCTGCCGGGATCGGCATGAGTCTGTGCGCATAGCTTACAAAAATATGCCTTCACAGACCATGGGGGCCCTCCGGAACGAAACGTCCCATATGACATTTCTTATTTTCGACATTGTATCACAGTTTTGCCCGCAGAGAAAGTGTGAAAATATCGTGCCCTGAAAAGCGGCGTTGAAGACAGATCATATTTGATGTATGATATAGTCATGGAAAATACGGTACCTTTTTGAAGTGGTGGAGCAAAGTACACATCGGTCGCCGCCGATGACCGCAAGCGATCATCGGCGGCGACCGATGATCCGGCGAAAAAATAGCCCTTTCGATGCGATATATGGCGTTGTTTTTCGAGTAGATAGGTGAAAGGGGTTTTACATGGAACGGGAGGTGAAAACATGGAAGACAGGCAGATCGTTGCGTTATATTGGGCAAGAGATGACGATGCGATCCAGGAGACTTCTTTGAAGTACGGGAGCTATTGCCATAGTATCGCCTATACCATCCTGCAAGACCGGCAGGATGCGCAGGAGTGTGTCAACGATACCTACATGGATGCGTGGCACGCCATGCCGCCCAGCCGGCCTTCCGTCCTGGCCACCTTTCTGGGCAAGATCACACGCAGGATCTCCATCGACCGCTGGCGGGTCCGAAACGCCCAAAAGCGGGGCGGCGGAGAGCTCCCTCTGGCATTGGACGAGCTGGGAGAGTGCGTCTGTGACAGCACCGATGTGGAAGCACAGGTGCAACGTGGCGAGCTGATCGGCGCGATCCATCGCTTTTTGGACCGTTTGCCGGATACTGAGCGGAGGATCTTCCTGTTGCGGTATTGGTATCTGGAGCCGATCCGGTCCATCGCGGACCGATACGGGGCCAGTCAAAGCAAAGTCGCTTCCATGCTACATCGGGTCCGTGGGAAACTGCGAAAACAACTGGAAGAGGAGGGATATCTATGAACGCTGAGGACCTGCTTGAAGCGATCGGGGAGGCACAGGATGGGTATGTTCTGGATGCCCGGGAGCCTCCAAAGCAACGGATCTCGGTCCTTTCCTTCTGTGCATCGGTCGCCGCTTGCCTTTGTCTGATCCTGAGTCTGGCATGGATCCTCCCCAGAGACATACCGGACTATCCCGACGCGATCATATCCGCCGCCCAGCTGGCGGCATTGTTCACCGAGGAATATTATGGGACGAACCAGTACGACCGGGTCTGTGTCCCCAGCGACGAGTATTTGCGCCTGTATGAGATCCCGGAGACGGAGGCCCTGCCGGTCTACCGTTACTACCGTTATGATGACAGTGCAGATCTCACTCCTTCCGATGAGGAACGGGAAGCTTTCATAACAAAGTCGCTGTCGAACTTTTGCTCTGCGCTGGAGATCCCCATCCCTGACGAGGAGACCTCTTATCAGAACGATGTCTGGAGCATCAGACCTCAGGATGGACCTTATTGGTTCAGCGCTTTCGCAAACGACCAAAGATACTACTTCAGTCTCGATCTCAATGTCAACGCAGACGTTGATGATCTTACCGTCCGTCTGAACGGTCATGCGGTCCAGATCGACCAGCGTCAGACGGATCAGGAGATCCTGACTTCTCTGGAGGATGTAAAGGCCCAGTTGTTCGAAATTTTCGGTGTTTCCTTCTCTGATGCCAAGATCATCCGGCATTACGATGGATGCGGGGATCAGGGGGTCGAGTATTTGATGGTGTTCTATTATGATGAGGATGCCCACCCGATCAACGCTGCCCGGGATCTGCCCGAAACGGACCGTATCCAGCTCATTT
>JAFNXT010000014.1 GCA_017378975.1 Oscillospiraceae bacterium | reverse complement strand
GTCAGGAGACCCGCCCCTACGGTCATCCTGCCACGTCCCCCGTAGGGTGGCACGGCGTTAGCCGTGACGGAGGGAGCCATCGCCCACGGAGTGGGCGATCTGTTTTTCGCGAAGCGAAAAACAGCGGCGGGGGCGAGCCCCCCGCCCTACAGGTGCGGAGCGTCGGGCACGGTCCCTGCCCTACGGGGGCGGCGCGGTGGGATCGGCTCCGGCGGCGGAGGATGGAAAATGGGGTGGATTTTTTTCGGTGGGGGGTGTATAATGCTTTCCATAGACAGGATGGAAAGGGGAGGTCAGGATGGACCGCAGACCTGTATTATATATCGTGATCCCCTGCTATAACGAGGAGGAGGTCCTGCCGGTGACGGCGCCGGTTTTCCGGCAGAAGATCCGGACGCTGGCGGAGGCGGGGAAGATCTCCCCGGAGAGCCGGGTACTGCTGGTGGATGACGGCAGTAAGGACAAGACATGGAGCATCATCTCGGCACTGGCGCAGGCAGATCCTGTGTTCCGGGGCCTGCGGCTCAGCCGGAACCGGGGGCATCAGAACGCTTTGCTTGCCGGTCTCATGGAGGCCACGTCCCTGTGTGACATCACGATCTCTATCGACTGCGACGGGCAGGACGATCCCGATGCCATGGGCCGGATGGTGGAAGCTTATCTGGATGGGGCAGAGGTGGTCTACGGTGTCCGCAGTCGCAGAGATACGGATACCTTCTTCAAACGGACCACCGCCGAGGGCTTCTATAAGGTCATGAAGTGGATGGGAGCTGAGGTGGTGTTCAACCATGCCGACTACCGGCTGGTATCGGCGAAGGTCCTGAAGGAGTTCGCCGGTTTCCGGGAGGTGAACATCTTCCTTCGGGGCATGGTGCCGTTGGTGGGGTTCAAAAGCACCTGTGTGTATTATGAACGACGGGAGCGGATCGCGGGGGAGAGCCACTATCCTCTGAAGAAGATGCTGGCTCTGGCCTTCGACGGCATCACCAGCCTGAGCATCAAGCCGATCCGCATGATCACCACCTTGGGAGCCATGATCTCCGGTGTGGCGTTTTTGCTGATCGTGTATGCGCTGGTGTCTTATTTCACCGGTAACGCAGTCTCCGGCTGGGCCAGTACCCTGATCGCCACCTGCTTTTTGGGAGGTATCCAGCTGGTGTGTCTGGGCGTGATCGGCGAGTATATCGGCAAGATCTATCTCGAGACCAAGGCCCGTCCCCGGTATGTTATTTCTGAACGAACGACCGTTCATCAAGATCCACAAGATCCCGTCCCGGACTAAGTCCGGGACGGCTCTTTTTTTGTTTAGATCGATCAAAAAATGATTTGCCCTTGCAAGATGCTTGGTGAATTGGTAAGATGATGATATCCCGTGAAATACGATGGAAAAGGAGATCTACCAGCCATGAAAAAGAAGTTCATCAGCCCGGTCGCGTTGCTTTGCTTCGTGCTCCTTGCGGTGTCGCTGGTCCTCGCGCCTCAGTCGGCGGAGGCTGTGGCGGCCTATGAATTCTACGGCGACTATACCGATGTCGCCAAGATCTACGACTACAATTCCTGTCCCAGCATCCAGGGCGTGGCCGTGGGTTCCCAGAAGCTGTACAGCATCAAGATCAACGGCTCCGATTCCGGCGCGTTCATCTCCATGTCCGATAAGGACACAGGCGATACCGTGAAGCTGTACAACGCCGATGCCGGCAGCTATATGTTCACCTATCTGGATCACGCCAACGATATGGATGTGTGGGGCATCGACGGTCCCTCCAACCTGTTCGTGGCCACCACCAAGAAGGGCGCTCAGGGCATCGTCCGGCTTCGCCGTGACGGCAATGACCTGACCAAGGTGGCGGAATATCACCTGAAGTGTGACGGCGCCGACATCTGCGCCACCGCCATGTCCATCATGAGCGTCAGCAACGGCCAGATCAACTTCATCACCAAGTGGGGCATGGATCTGTATACCGGCTCCATCGGCACCGGTGTGACCAACGGCACGCTGAACATGAAGAAGCTGTGTACCATCGTCAAGTCTCAGGCTTACATCAAGGATGCCTACAACGACTTGAGTGATTTTGTCAACCAAGGCATGGGCTATCACAAGGGCATGCTGTACCTGCCCCTCTCCGGTGATGATGCCAACCTGAACCGCTCCGTGATCCTGGTCTACAACCTGCTGAACGTCAAGAGCGCCAGCGAGCTGGTGTATCCTCTGGAGCATCTGTCCTTCCGTGTCACCAGCGGCGCTTACTCCGCTTTGTTCGAGCTGGAGAGCTGTGATATCTGCTCCGGTGACAACAAGCTGTACTTCGGCGTCCAACGCCGGAAGACCAGTTCCGACACCGATCATGACGGTGTGGCAAGCTTCGACGGCTATACCTTCTCGGTGGTGGAGTCTCAGACCACCCACTATACCGTCAGGTATGATGCCAACGGCGGCACCGGCACCATGGCTGACAGCCGGGTGTCCTATGGCTACAAAATGCCCCTGCGGACGAACACCTTCACCCGGGATGGCTGGACTTTCGCCGGTTGGGCGGCTTACCGTCATTCCCAGGATCAGTGGTACTACACCAACGGCACCGACTCCAAGTGGTACAAGGCCGGTTCCCAGCCTGCGGACTACACTGCCTACTCCCTCTACGCTGACGGCGTCACCGTGGCCCAGTCCACGGCCGTGGATAATGACACCGTGTCCATGTATGCCCAGTGGACCCCCACGGGTAAAAGTTATACCATCAAGTATGACCCCAATGGTGGTACCGGCACCATGGAGGATACGCTGGTGGCCTATGGCTACAATACCCCTCTGCGGAAGAACACCTTCACCCGGACCGGCTACAAGTTCGTGGGCTGGACCGCCTACCGGACCAGTCAGGCCCAGTGGTACTACACGGACGGCACCAGTAGCGGCTGGTATGCCGAGGGCAGTCAGCCTGCCGGCTACACCAAGTCCGTTTACAGGGATGAGGTGAACGTGGCCAAGACCTCTGCCGTGGATGGCGACATCATCTATATGTACGCCCAGTGGGAGAAGACCTGCACCCACAGCTACACCTCTAAGGTCACCACCGCCGCCACTTGTACCACCGCCGGTGTGAAGACCTTCACCTGCGGCAGTTGTGGCGACAGCTACACCGAGACCATCGCCGCCACCGGCCATAACTATGGCTCCGTGGTCACCGCTCCCACCTGCACCGCCGGTGGCTACACCACCTACACCTGCACCGGCTGTGGCCATACCTACACCGGCAACGACACGGCCGCCGCCGGTCACAGCTACAAGTCCGTGGTCACCGCGCCCACCTGTACCGCTGAGGGCTACACCACCTACACCTGTTCCACCTGCGGTCACAGCTACAAGGGCGATACCACCGCTGTCACCGGGCATGACTACGCTTCCGTGGTGACGGCTCCCACCTGCACTGCTGAGGGCTACACCACCTATACCTGCCGTGACTGCGGTCACAGCTATCAGGGCAACACCACCCCCAAGGGCCAGCACAGCTACAAGTCCGTAGTCACCGCTCCCACCTGCACCACCGGGGGCTACACCACCTATACCTGCGTCAACTGCGGTGACTCCTACACCGGTGACGTGGTAGGCACCTCCGGCCATAACTTCGTGAGCGGCACCTGCTCTGTCTGCGGTCAGGGTTGTGAGCATGACTGGGCCGACGGCAAGTGCACCCTGTGCCGTGCTTCCTATCCCGTCCGTGACTACTATCTGTTCGGTTGGATCAACGGCGCGAACTATGCTTGCGAGGGCGACTACGAGAACATGGGCATCTACAAGTTCGTCGATGGCAAGCTCACCGCTACCTTCAAGGAGGCTTCCTATGTGGCCGTCAAGGCCGAGGGCAACGCCGACTGGTACATGGCTTACACCTATCCCGGCGAGGGCATCACTGCCTGTACCCTGTTCAACACCAAGACCGGCTCCGGTGAGAAGCTTTATGTCCCCGGCGGCAAGCAGATCACCTTCACTCTGGTGAGCAACGGCGATGACAGCTTCACGCTGAGCTACGTTGCCAGGGCTTGTCCCCATGCCGCTCATGATATCGACGGCAACTGCACTGCCTGCGGTCAGTACGCCGGTCACAACTACACTTCCAAAACCACCGAGGCCACCTGTACCGTCCCCGGTTCCACGGTGTCCACCTGCGCCGGTTGCGGTCACAGCGATTCCCAGACCATCCCTGCCAAGGGGCATCTGTTCGGCGGCTGGTATGAGGCCGTGACTCCCGGCTGTACCGAGCAGGGCCAGCTTGCCCGTGTCTGCGCTACCTGTGGCAGCAAGGAGACGCAGCCCATCGCGGCCACCGGCCATAGCTGGCAGGCTGCCGACTGCGATACCCCCAAGACCTGTTCCAGTTGTGGTGCCACCGAGGGTGCGGCACTGGGCCATACCTATGGCTCCGTGGTCACCGCTCCCACCTGCACCAAGGCTGGCTACACCACCTTCACCTGCGCTGTCTGCGGCCATAGCTACACCGGTGCCGCTGTGCCTGCCACCGGCCACAGTTATGTGGGCGGCACCTGCACCGGTTGCGGTCAGGCAGACCCCGATGCCGTGAAGGACCCCGGTCTGGTGCTGAATTATCCGACCCTGTCCTTCGAGGATGAGATCATCTACAATGTGTACTTCTCCGTGAAGGATATGACCTCCGTCAAGGAGCTGGGCCTGATGGTCCTGCCCAAGATGGACCAGAACGCCACCATCGCTGACGCGGTAGCACTGGTGCCCGGCTACGTCACCAACGGC
>JAFNXT010000142.1 GCA_017378975.1 Oscillospiraceae bacterium | reverse complement strand
GGCGACAGCTCCCTCATCAGAGGGAGCCGTGAATGTACCATGTCTGAAGGTTTTTCGACAGTCTGAGATCGCCCACTGCGTGGGCGATCACTCCCCCCCGACCCTTCGGGCCACCCCCCCTCTTGAATGAGGGGGCAAGTTCGCCGCCCGGTGGGCGGCGACGGCGGGGGCGAGCCCCCGCCCTACAAGGAGGACGTGGCAGGATGACTGTAGGGGCGGGTCTACTTTCGTTCCTCCAGATCTTTCAGGATCTGGGCGTAGAACTGCTCGGAGATCTTGTATTTTTTCAGATACACGATGTAGCCTGCCACGATCATCACCAGAGGGATCGCGAACATGGCCAGCTTGATCACCAGCTTGCCGTCGCTGCCGATCATGTCCGCCGTGCCGCCGTCCACCTTGATGCCGGAGATGATCAGCGACAAACTGACGATGCCCGTGGCCACCGCGCCGCCGATCTTGTTGATCAGGGGCTGGATCGAGAAGGTGATGGATTCGTTCCGCTTGCCCAGCTTCCAATGGCCGTATTCCACGGTGTCGGCAAGGAACATGAGCATCAGGGTCTGGATGAAGGCCTGTCCCACGAAGACCAGCACGGCGCCGATCACGATCAGGATCAAGGATACCTCGGCAAAGAAGAACACGACGTAGCCTGCGATCACCAAAACGGTGCCCAGCGTATAGAGCTGTCGCCGGTCCAGCCGCTTGGCCACCATGGGATACACCGACAGGGTGCCAAGCTGGGCGATGCCCACCACGGCCACCAGCACCACATACATCCCTTCGTCACCGAAGAGGTATTTCATATAGTATACGGCGAAATTCACGGTGGTGCAGTAGCCCACCATGAACAGGCCCATGGCGAGGGTGGTCCACAGGAGCTGGTCGTTTTTAAGGAGCGCCCGGAACATCTGCCGCAGGGTGGTGGGGTCCTGCTCTTCCGGTGCGGTCCGCTTTTCCCGGATGCCGATCAGGGGGATCAGCAGGCCGCCGAGATAAAGGAGGGCGATCACCACCGCCACCCAGAACCAGACCGCCGGGGTATCGCCCAAGGCGCTGGTGACGGGTTGCCATGCCACCATGACGATGTACAGACCGATGTTGGCGCAGATCCGGGCGAAGGCACCGGTCTTCTCCCGTTCCTTCTGGTCAGAAGACAGCACCGGCAGAAGCGTCCAGTAGCCGATGTCGTTGATGCCGAAGGTGATGTCCCACAGCAGATAGGCGATGCCGAAGATGATCACGAAGGTCCAGCCCGTGCCGATCCCGGCGAAGAGGATCACCGAGAACACCGCGCTGAGGATGCCGCCCACGGCGATGGCCGGCTTGAATTTGCCCCAAGGGGAGCGGATATTGTCGATCACCAGCCCCGTGATGGGGTCGTTGAAGGCGTCGAAGATCCGCATCACCGACAGGATCATGCTGGCGGCGGCGAAGACCCACACCGGCAGGCTCAGCACGTCCGACAGGAAATACAGCAGGGTATTGGCCTCGAAGGCGTAGAACATATCCCGCCCGATGGTGCCCAAGCCGAAGCACAGGCGGTTGCGCTGTTGAAGATCTTTCATGTTTGGTCCTCCTCGATGATGTAAAGCTCGGCGCCGAAGTCCGTCAGGGTCCGCTGGTCTTTATGATAGCCCGTGCCCCGGAACAGGGGCAGGAGCCGGATGCCTGCCATGAGGGCGGCACCGGAGGCGGTGAAGGCCTGCTCTCCGTCCGGCAGAGTGATGTGCCGGTCGGCGGTCCGCAGGATCAGGCCGTTGGGGTCCAGGTCCACCGGCGCCACGTGCTTGACCAGGCTTCCGAACTGACCGATCCGGAGTTTCCGGGGGACGGTGTGGAAGCGGTAGCGTTTTTGGGGGTCCAGCCCCTTCAGCCGGAGCCGCTCATAGCCCGGGGCGGCCTCCACCAGCCCACGGAAGCAGGCGGCGATGGTGATCCCGTCTCCGGACACTTGCCAGCCGTTGTCCAGCCGCCGGAACTGACCGAACTGGAACACCTGACGGTACTGCTTGTACAGCCCGATCTGGGCACGGATCTCGTCCTTTTCGATGCCCAGCAGGTGCTTCAGATCCAGCTCATACCCCAGACAACCGAAGAAGGAAACGTACCCACGGGTACAAAGGGGCGTGGAACGCAGGGTCTGGGCGTGGGGGGCGGCACTGACGTGGGCCCCGAAGGTGGACTGGGGATAGAGGTAGGAAAGGCTCCCCTGGATCGTCTGCCGGCAGATCGGGTCCGTGTTGTCGGAGCACCAGACCTGAGGACCGAAGCACAGCATGCCCAGATCGGACCGGTCACCGCCGGAGGCACAGGTCTCCAGCAGGATCTGGGGCCGGGGCCCGAAGATCCGGGCAAGGACCTCATACAGGCCGAGGATATGGTCGTAGGCTTTGACGCCCAGCGCCACGCTGTGGCGGTTCATGTCCCATTTCACATAGCTGATGGGGGCGCTGTCGAGGATGGCGGAGACGTTTTCCACGATGTAGTCCCGGACCTCCGGCTTCGTCAGGTCCAGCAGGAGCTGATGGCGGCCCAGCAAGGGCTGGAAGCCGTCCGTCAGGGCCCAGTCCGGATGGGCACGGTAGAGGTCGGAATCCATGTTCACCGACTCCGGCTCGAACCAAAGGCCGAAGGACATCCCCAGCGAGTTTATCTTCTCTCCCAGCCCCTTCAGGCCATGGGGGAGCTTCTTTTTGTTCACGGTGTAGTCGCCGAGACCTGCGGTATCGTCGTTCCGCTGGCCGAACCAGCCGTCGTCCAGCACGAAGAGCTCACAGCCAAGGTCTTTGGCATCCTTGGCAAGGCCCACCAGCCGCCGGTGGTCGAAGTCGAACATACAGCCCTCCCAGCTGTTGAACAGCACGGGCCGCTCCTTCCGGCGCCACTGCGCCGGGATGATATGGTCGCTGACGAACCGGTGGAGGATCGCCGACAGGCCGCCGAAGCCTTCGGTGGAGAAGGTCATGACTGCCTCCGGCGTCCGGAGCTTTGCGCCCGGCTCCAGCGTCAGGGCAAAGCCGGCGGGGCTCACGCCCTGTACCACCCGGGTCAGGCCCTGTAAGGACTGCTGGGCGGCGGTGTGATGGTTGCCGGACCAAATCAGGTCGAAGCCATAGACCCGTCCATGGTCCTCGGTGGTGTCCGTTTCGCTGAGCAGGACCCCTGTGGCGTGGCGGTTGGAAGAGGCTCCGGTGGTGCTCTCGTTGACGATGCGACCGGGTCCCACCGGCACCGTGTGCTTCTCACGCTCCCGGATCCAGCCGCCGTCGAAGGTGGTCATAAGGAAGCTGCCCTGCAGGTCCAGAAGACTGCTCATGAGCTTCGTCACCGTCAGCGGGCGGTCTCCGGTGTTCTCCAGCACCGTCCGGCGGCAGATCACGTCCCCAAAGAGGGTGAAGATCAGCTGCAGCTTCGCGCCCGGCTGGGACAGCGTGACGGTCAAACTCTCCCCTTCACCATGGGCCTGCACCAGAGAAGTGCCGGTGGGGACGATCCCGTCGGAGACGGTATGGCTCTCATAGCGCAGATCCACCGCTTCGCCCCCCAGCTCCAGCGGGCTTTCCCGGTAGTCCCCCCGTCCCGGGCCGCTCCATGCAAGACCCAGCGCGTCGGGACAGCTTTCGGTGTCGGTATCGTCCAAAAGGACCGAAGACCCCCAGCCCAGCCCGGGCCGGAACCGGAACGCCTCCGCATCCCCGTCAGCCACCGCTTCCCCGAAATGCAAAAGCTCCAACAGCCCCCACCGGTCCACCTTCAGGACCATAGAGACCGTTTCTCCCCGAAGATGGAAGATCCCGTCCTGATAAGAGATCATGGCACAGCCCCCTTTTCATTTTTCTTATAGTTTACCACGGTGTGGGGGATGACGCAAGGGATGTTTCGTGTTATGATAGGACCATAGAAAGGAAGGGATGGCGATGGAACGCAAACGTTGGTATAAGGACATGGTCTTCTATCAGATCTGGCCCCGGAGCTTCAAGGATGGGGACGGGGACGGTATGGGGGACCTCTGGGGCGTGTTGGAGAAGCTGGACTATATCAAGGGTCTGGGCTGTGACGGCATCTGGTTCTCCCCGATCTATCCCTCTCCCGGCGCGGACTGTGGCTATGACATCGCTGACTATATGGACATCGACCCCCAGTTCGGCGGCATGGAGGCCTTCCGGCAGGTGCTGGACGGATGCCATGCCCGGGGCATGAAGCTGATCATGGATCTGGTGGTGAACCACACCAGCGATGAGCACCAGTGGTTCCAGAAGAGCCGCCGGAGGATCGAGCCCTACACCGACTACTATATCTGGCGGCCCGGGACCCCGGATGGGAAGCTCCCCAACAACTGGGACTCCAACTTCGAGGGCAAGGCATGGACATGGGACGAGGTCCGGGGGGAGTATTACCTCCACCTGTTCGCCGTGAAGCAGCCGGATCTGAACATGGACAATGCGTTGGTCCGGGAGGAAGTGAAGAAGATCCTCAAATTTTGGCTGGACATGGGCGTGGACGGCTTCCGGGAGGATGTGATCACCTACATCTCCAAGAAAGACGGTCTGCCCGACGACCGGCTGTTCCCGATCTACAAGGGCATGCGCCACTATAACCACGGACCCCGGATCCATGAGTATCTGGCAGAGTTCAAACGGGACGTGCTGGATCATTACGACTGCTTCACGCTGGCGGAAGCGCCGCTGGTGTGGCCGAAGCAGGCCCTGAAGTACATCCACGAGGAAACGGGCCAGATCGACATGATGATCCAGTTCCAGTGCCAGTGCGCCGACTGCCTGTTCACCGATTACCTGCCCACGCCCTTCTCTCTGCGTCGGATGAAGAAGGCCTTCTCCCAGTGGCAGTACAAGCTCTCCGGCAAGGCGTGGAACATGCTGTATCTTGAGAACCATGACCATCCCCGGATCATCTCCCGGTACGGCAGTGAAAAACACTGGGTCGAAAGCGGCAAGACCCTGGCGGTGAGCTACCTGTTCCAGCAGGGCACGCCCTTCCTGTATCAGGGGCAGGAGATCGGTATGCAGAACTGGCGGCCGGAGGATCCTGAGATGTACGAGGACGTCCAGACCCGGTATCAGTACGCCCACGCCGCCCTTGATAAGTCTCCCCGTCATCGGCTGGAGCGTCTGTGGCGGTCCTCCCGTGACTCCGCCCGGACCCCCATGCAATGGGACGATGGCCCCAACGCCGGTTTCACCACCGGGGAGCCGTGGTTTTATGTAAACTCTAACTATCAAAACATCAACGTGGCGGCGCAGGAGGGGGACCCCGACTCTCTGCTGGAGTTCTACCGCAAGGCGATCGCCCTGCGGAAAAGCCTGCCGGTGGTCCGTCACGGTGTCTATCGGGAGCATTCTCCCATGAGCGG
>JAFNXT010000141.1 GCA_017378975.1 Oscillospiraceae bacterium | reverse complement strand
GTTTTCGATAAAACCATATGAATAAGAGGATACCCGACTTCTACGGGTATCCTCTTTTCATATTTTTAGGGAGAAAAACAAGCCAAAGGGGAAATATGATTTGAAATCAGTCTCCGAGTATGTTACACTGAAGCCAAAGAATGAGATTGAAAACAGAGGAGATGTTAATGTTGGATTTAAGCGCATTTAAGACAACCGACTTGGTATCCCTTTACAGTTCCGTGATTAAAGAACTGAAGGGGAGGGAGGTTATTCGTACAAATAATGTGATCGGGGATGTGGGCGAGTATTTGGCAATTGAGCATTACAATAACACGCCCGGTTTGCCTACTTTGGCAGCTGCTCCCATCGGCACGGAAAATATTGATGCGATTAGCCGAAAGGGAGACCGGTACAGCATCAAGTCGACGAGTGGCAATGTTACGGGTGTGTTTTATGGTTTGGAGCCGGAAGGTTCCACAAACCCGGACAGTCAGAAGTTTGAATACGTCATCATATGTAAATTCAACGACGACTACGAATTGGAAGAAATACTCGAAATGGAATGGGAGATCTTTCTGAAACATAAAAGATGGCATAGCAGAATGAACGCATGGAATCTGTCTTTGACGAAAGAGGTCTGTAACGATTGCAAGATCATATTTCAGAAATAACCCAAAATTAGTGCCGCCGCAAAGCCAGGCTTTGCAGCGGCACCATTTTCGTTTTATCTGCCCTTCAAACACTTCTCCAAAGCATCATAACTCACCACAGAAGAGACCTCCTGCCCCTCCGACCGATAACGCAACCGGATGGCATACTGCTGAAGATCCGCCTGCAAACAAAGGCCGTCCCCGGCCCCCATGGTCCCGGCGGCGAAGACCAGCGCTTCCGGCTGGAATCCGTCATCCGTTTGCTGGCCCACTTCCACACGCAGATCCGTGACGGTCCCGTCAGCCAGGACCTTCACCCGCTCTCCCTGTGGGTCCAGACACACCGTCAGCAGATCCTCCGTCTCCTCCTGGAGCCGGACATACACACCACCCGCGGCATCCTCCTGCCGGGGCAGGAACTCCTCCCGGAGCACCCCTGCCAGCTCCTGATAGGGGATCTGGGCCGTCACCACCCCGGCGAAGGGCGCGGCGATCTCATAGGGAGCGAAATGGAAGCACAGCCCCTCCCCGGTCAGATACCATGCGGTGCTGTCCTCCACCCCACCGGCGAACCGTCCCCGGATCACCTCCGCGAAATCAGGATACAGATCTGCCGACCTGTTGCTCAAAGCTCCACAGACCTTCTCCGCCATCTCCTCCGGGGACCAGCCTTCCATCAGGATGTCCCCCAACGTCAGCACGCTCCCATCGGTCAGATCATAGGTCACAGACCCGGTGGACTGTGTGGGATGGATCCCACCGCTGTGATATTCGAACCGGGCGAACAAACTCATGACCGCCCGGTCCAGTCGACCCAGCTCGAAGTCCGCCTTGGCATGATAGGCCGTCCAGCCCTCCTGCCCGGCATAGTCCAGCTGCGCGCTGTGCCGGATGGCCCCGGCTTCCTTCAGAAGCTCCCCCATCCGACGCTCCACATCCTCCGCCACGGTCTTTTCAGCCTCGCACCCATCCAGCACCACCGAGATCTCAGGATAGGAGCAACGGAACAGCTCCGCTCCATCCTCCGCCCGCAGGACCTCCGTCACAGGCTCCAACGCCACCGCATACATGGGCAGCTCCGGAAGCAACGGCTCCTGCGCCACCGTCGGCACCGTCACCGTCTCCTGGATCTGGCTCACCTGCGTAGGCTCCGTCGCCTGAGACCGGGGCCCCGAACATCCCGCAAGCACCGTCCCAAAAACCAGCAACGACGCGATCATCTTCTTCATGATGGATACCCTCCATTGATACATTGGAAGATATCATAACACGATCTCCCCCAAACGGCAACGATCGATTTTTCACCCTTGACGATCCCCCTTCCCCGGTGATAGAATGACGATAACTATATATCGCGTTGAACGGAAAGAGTAGCGTGACGAACCGCCGTCAGAGAGCCGGGGCCAGTGGCTGGGAGCCCCCGCCGGTGGGTCCCGTGAAAGTGCGTCCGGGAGCGAGCTTTGTTTCGAGTGATAAATGAGAGTGGAACCGCGAGTCGTTTGGCCCGCCTCTTGTGCCGTTATGGTATAAGAGGCGTTATTTTTTTATAAAATACTCATCAATGGAGGAAACGATATATGTATCTTTACAATTCCCTTTCCCACAAGAAGGAGCTGTTCCAGCCCAATTCCCCTGACGTGGTGAAGATGTACACCTGCGGTCCCACGGTGTACCATTTCGCCCACATCGGCAACCTGCGCACCTACATCATGGAGGACGTGCTGGAAAAGGCCCTGCGTTATCAGGGCTACAACGTCAAGCGTGTCATGAACATCACCGACGTGGGCCATCTGGCCTCCGATGCCGACACCGGCGAGGACAAGATGCTCAAGGGTGCCAAGCGTGAGAACAAGTCCGTCATGGAGATCGCGAAGTTTTATACCGATGCCTTCTTCGCCGACTGCGACAAGCTGAACATCAAGCGCCCCGACGTGGTGGAGCCTGCCACCGGCTGTATCGATGAGTTCATCAAGATCGTGGTGGGCCTGCTGGAGAAGGGCTTCGCCTATGAGGCCGGCGGCAATGTCTACTTCGACACCTCCAAGCTGGAGAAATACTATGTCTTCAACGACCACGACGAGGAAGATCTGGCTGTTGGCGTCCGTGAGGGCGTGGAAGAGGACACCAACAAGCGCAACCGCAATGACTTCGTCCTGTGGTTCACCAAGTCCAAGTTCGAGGATCAGGCGCTGAAGTGGGACTCCCCCTGGGGCGTGGGCTATCCCGGCTGGCACATCGAGTGCTCCGGCATCTCCATGAAGCATCTGGGCGAGGATCTGGACATCCACGCCGGCGGCATCGACAACGCCTTCCCCCACCACACCAACGAGATCGCCCAGTCCGAGAGCTTCCTTGGCCATAAGTGGTGCAACTACTGGTTCCACGTCCACCACCTGAATACGGGTGACGGCAAGATGTCCAAGTCCAAGGGCGAGTTCCTGACCGTTTCTCTTCTGGAGAGCAAGGGTTACGATCCCATGGCCTACCGTCTGTTCTGCCTCCAGAGCCACTACCGCCGGAATCTGGTCTTCACTTGGGAGAACCTTGACAACGCCGTGGTGGCCTATGACAAGCTGATCGCCAAGATCGCCACCCTGCAGGCTGGCGGCGATGTGGACGAAGCCGCCCTCACCGCCCTGAAGGAGAAGTTCAACGGTGCTCTCAACGGCGACCTGAACACCTCTCTGGCGGTCACCGCCGTCTATGACGTGCTGAAGGCCAAGTGCAATGATGCCACCAAGCTGGCGGCCCTTGCGGACTTCGATACCGTCCTGTCCTTAAACCTGCTCTCTGCCGCCGAAAAGCTCCGTCAGAAGCAGGCCGAGGAAGCCGCCGCTTCCGCCGACCCCGAGATCGACGCACTGGTGGCAGAGCGTACGGCCGCCAAGAAGGCCAAGGATTTCGCCACTGCCGACCGGATCCGTGATGAGCTGAAGGCCCGTGGCATCGAGATCATCGACACCCCGCAGGGTGCCAAGTGGAGAAGAGTATGAAACTGCTGATCCTGGACGGCAACTCTGTCATCAACCGAGCCTATTATGGTGTGAAGCCCCTTACCAACCGTGAGGGGCTTTATACCCATGCCATCTACGGCTTCCTGAACATCCTTGAGAAGATGGACAAGGAGGAACAGCCGGATGCCATCTGTGTGGCCTTCGACCTCCACGGTCCCACCTTCCGTCACCTGCGCTACGACGGCTACAAGGCCACCCGTCACGGCATGCCCGAGGAGCTGGCCCAGCAGATGCCGGTGATGAAGGATGTGCTCCGTGCCATGAACATCCCCATCTACGAATGTCAGGGCTGGGAAGCCGACGATGTGATCGGCACCGTGGGAAAGCTCTGCGGCGAAAACGACTGGGAATGTGTCATCGTCACCGGCGACCGGGACAGTCTCCAGCTGATCGACGATCATGTCCATGTGAAGCTGGTGGTCTCCCGTATGGGAAAGACCGATGCCACCCTCTATGACGAGCCCAAATTCCGTGAGGAATACGGCTTCGCCCCCAAACACCTGATCGACCTGAAAGCGCTCATGGGCGACACCTCCGACAACATCCCCGGTGTCAAGGGCGTAGGCGAGAAGACCGCCAAGGACCTGCTGGCCCGGTTCGGCACGCTGGACGGTGTCTATGCCAATATCAGCGACCCTTCCATCCGTCCCAAACTTCGGGAGAAGCTGGAGACCGATAAAGAGAACGCCTACCTGTCCTATGAGCTGGCCACCATCGTCCCGGAGGCCCCCATCGAATTCCATCCCCGTGACGCGGTGATCCGCCCCTATGACCGTCCTGCCCTCTATCAGCTCTTCCAGCGGCTGGAGTTCGTGCGGCTGATCGACAAGTACGGCCTGCGCGGTGCCGCCATGGAGGTCCCCGTCACACAGGAGGTCCCCACCTTCACTGCCCTGCCCCGTGTGGACTGTCTTCCCACCCCCGACACCTCCTGCGCCGTGTATCTGGCAGAGGACGGCACTCTGGGCCTCGCATGGGCAGAAGGCGTGACCGCACTGACCCCCATGGAAGCCCAGATGTCCCCGGACCTCCTTTCCTCCCGACAGGACTGCGTCTGCCATGATATGAAGACCACCATGCACCGGCTGGACGCCATGGGCCTGCCCTTCGGCACCTTCGGCTTCGATACGGCGCTGGCGGCCTATGACCTGAACCCCTCCCAGTCCGACTACCCGGTGAGCAAGCTGGCCACCAACTTCCTGAGCCGGAGCGTTGACGATGGCGATGCCGCCGCCTGCGCCGAAGCCCTGTGGCACCTGCGCCCGGTACTTCTGGAGGAGCTGGCAAACAACGGCATGACCAGACTCTATCAGGACATGGAGCTCCCTCTGTGCCCCGTGCTCTACCGCATGGAGAAAGCCGGCATCGCCATCGACGAAGCCCAGCTTCGCCAATTCGGCGATATGCTCTCCCAGCGGATCGCCGACTGCGAGAGCCTGATCTTCGGCTTCTCCGGTCAGACCTTCAATATCAACTCCCCCAAGCAATTGGGCGAGCTCCTGTTCGAGACGCTGGGCCTGCCCCCGGTGAAGAAGACCAAGACCGGCTACTCCACCAACGCCGAGGTGCTGGAGAAGCTGAAGGACAAGCACCCCATCATCCCGGCGATCATGGACTACCGGATGCTCACCAAGCTCAAGTCCACCTACGCCGACGGTCTCATGAAGGTGATCTGCCCCGACGGTCGGATCCGCACCAGCTTCCAGAACCTTGTCACCGCCACCGGACGGCTGTCCTCCACCGAGCCCAATCTGCAAAACATCCCCGTTCGAACGGACCTTGGTGCGGAGATCCGTAAGATGTTCGTGCCCAAGCCGGGACATGTGCTGGTGGATGCGGACTACAGCCAGATCGAGCTTCGTGTACTGGCCCACATCGCCGGTGACGAGACCATGCAGGAAGCCTTCCGTACCGGACAGGACATCCACACCGTCACCGCCTCTCAGGTCTTCGCCGTGCCCCAGTCTGAAGTGACGGCCCTCATGCGCCGCCACGCCAAAGCGGTGAACTTCGGCATCGTCTACGGCATCTCCGAGTTCTCTCTGGCAGAGGACATCGGTGTCAGCCGCTGGGAAGCCAAGGACTATATCGATAGCTACCTTGCCCATTACCACGGTGTCCGTGCCTATATGAAGGACGTGGTGGCAAAAGCCAGAGAAGAGGGCTCCACCACCACCCTCTACGGACGCAAACGCTATATCCCGGAGCTTTCCAGCTCCAATTTCAACATCCGAAGCGGTGCCGAGCGGATCGCGCTGAACACCCCCATCCAGGGCACCGCCGCAGACCTGATCAAGCTTGCCATGCTCCGGGTAGACAACGCCCTCCGGGAACGCTTCCCGGAGGCCCGGCTCCTGTTGCAGGTCCACGACGAACTGATCGTGGAGTGCCCGGAAGCGATCGCGCCGGAGGTGGCGGCACTGGTCAGCAGTGAGATGGAACAGGTGGCATCCCTGAACGTGCCCCTGACCGCCGAAGCAAAATGGGGAAAGAGCTGGTACGACGCAAAATGAAGATCATCAAAATGGAACGAGACCATGTGCCCCAGATCGCGGGGCTGGAGGCCCTGTGCTTCCCGGACCCGTGGAGCGAAAACAGCATCGCCACGGAGCTGGCGAACCCCCTGTCCTGCTGGCTGGTGGCAGTGGACGGAGACACCGTGGCAGGCTATGTGGGCTCCCAGACCGTGATCGACGAAACGGACATGATGAACATCGCCGTCCACCCCGACTACCGCCGCCGTGGGATCGCCCGCCAACTGGTGGAAGCCCTGATCCATGACCTGAAGCTCCGTGGGAGCCACCGCCTGACCCTCGAAGTCCGTACCTCCAACGAAGCGGCCCAAAAGCTCTACGAGAGTCTGGGCTTCACCCAGATCGGCCTTCGAAAAAACTACTACCGAAACCCCAAAGAAGACGCCCTGATCCTCACCCTCCCCTTCTGACCCTCATCCCATCTATCTCCATGTATGGCGGGGGCTTGCCCCCGCCGTCGCCCAACAGGGCGATAAAAAACACACACGGTGGGCATATCCCACCCTACGACCACTTTAAATAGGATCCATCCAATGAAAAAGACAAAGAAAACAAAAAACACAGAAAAGTCCGGAAAGAAGCGCCCCTTCCTGACCTTCCTGCTGACCCTCCTGATCCTCGCCCTGCTGGGTGGGATCTGTGTCCTGTCCATCGATCTGGCGGTCCGTGCCACCGCCGATGACTACCTGCTGACCTTGGAGGAAGCTGCCGCTCTGCAGGACGTGGACTGCATTTTGGTCCTTGGCTGTAAGGTCCACGACAGCGGTGATCCCAGCGCCATGCTCCACGATCGCCTGATCCGTGGTGTGGAGCTGTACGATCTGGGCGTGGCCCCCAAGCTCCTCATGAGCGGCGACCACGGGCGGACCGACTATGACGAGGTAGATGCCATGAAGCAGTTCGCCGTGGACCGTGGTGTCCCCACCGCCGATGTCTTCATGGACCACGCCGGTTTCTCTACATACGAAAGCATGTACCGTGCCAAAGAAGTGTTCCAGACTAAGAAGATCGTGATCGTGACCCAAGGCTACCACCTGTACCGGGCCATCTACAACGCCCGGAAGCTGGGGATCGAAGCCTACGGTGTCAACGCCGACCTGCGGGGCTACGCCGGACAGACCGGCCGGGAACTGCGTGAGATCCTGGCCCGGAACAAGGACTTCTTCGCCTGCATCTTCCAGCCGGAGCCCACCTATCTGGGCGACCCCATCCCGATCGGCGGCAACGGCGACCTGACCAATGACGAAAACTCTAACTTCACCTCATAAGGAAGTGAGATCATGAACATTTTAGCCATCGAATCCTCCTGCGATGAGACCGCCGTGGCGATCGTCCGTGACGGCCGTGAAGTCCTGACGGACTGCATCGCCTCTCAGGTGGAGCTCCACCGGATCTACGGCGGCGTGGTGCCGGAGATCGCCTCACGGATGCACATCGAAGCGATCTGGGGTCTGGCCGATCAGGCGCTGACCCGCACCGGCCTGACCCGTGCCCAGATCGATGCCGTGGCAGTGACCTACGCGCCCGGCCTGATCGGTGCGGTGCTGGTGGGCGTGAACTTCGCCAAGGCCGCCGCTCTGGCGCTCGGCAAGCCGTTGATCCCGGTCCACCACATCCGGGGCCACATCGCCGCCAACTATCTGGCCTTCCCGGAGCTGGAGCCTCCCTTCCTGTGTCTGGTGGTCTCCGGCGGACATACCATGATCGTGGACGTGCAGGACTATACCAAAATGCAGATCCTGGGCACCACCCTTGATGATGCCGCCGGTGAATGCTTCGACAAGGTGGGCCGTGTGCTGGGCATGCCCTACCCCGGCGGTGCCGCGCTGGACCGCGCTGCCCAACAGGGCGATGACCAAAAATATAGCCTTCCCAGAAGCAAGCCCGGTGCCAACCCCTACGACATGAGCTTCTCCGGCCTGAAGACCGCCTCCCTGAACCTGATCCACCATGCCGATCAGGTGGGCGAGGAGCTGGACATCCCCAGCCTCTGTGCCTCCTTCACCGCCGCCGTCTCCGATACGCTGGTGCCCAGAGTGGTCCGGGCGTTGGAGCAGACCGGCCGGAAGCGTCTGGCGGTGGCCGGCGGCGTCGCCGCCAACAGCCGGATCCGTGCCGACATCCTGTCCGCCGCCCAAAATATGGGCGTAGAAGTCTGCCTGCCTCCCCTGAGCCTTTGCGGTGACAATGCCGCCATGATCGGCGCTCAGGCATATTATGAGTATCAGGCCGGCAACACCGCCGATATGAGCCTCAATGCCTACGCCACCAAGTCCATCCTTGGCGAGACCATCTGACACTCCGATCATCCCGGATCACTGATACAAAACAGCGTGTCATCCTGAGCGAGCGAAGCGAGTCGAAGGATCTGCGCATCGATCAGACCCCTTCAGGTCAAAGTCATGCGAAGATCCTTCGTCAGCTTCCGCTTCCTCAGGATGACACGCTCTGTTTGTTCTATCCGCCTCCGATGGGACATACCCTAGAGCAAGACCCATGGCAGGAGCCCCTCTCCTGCCGGATCAGGAGGCAATGCTATGGAAACGATCTATCAGGATATGGCCGCCCGGACCGGCGGCAACATCTACATCGGCGTGGTAGGCCCGGTCCGTACCGGCAAATCCACCCTCATCAAGCGGATCATGGAGGAGCTGGTGATCCCCTGTATCGATGACCCCTACCGTAAAGAACGGGCCAGAGATGAGCTCCCCCAAAGCGGCTCCGGCAAGACGATCATGACCTCCGAGCCCAAATTCGTCCCGGAGGAAGCGGTGGAGATCTCCCCCGACGGCACATCCCTGCTCCGGGTCCGGATGATCGACTCCGTAGGCTACATGGTAGACGGTGCCGTGGGAGCCAGCGAGGACGGGGTCCCACGTATGGTCACCACCCCATGGTATGACTACGAGATCCCCATGACCGAAGCGGCGGAGCTGGGCACCAAAAAGGTCATGCAGGAGCACTGCTCCATCGGCATCGTGGTGACCACCGACGGCACCGTCACCGACATCCCCCGTCATGACTATCTGGAAGCGGAGGAACGGGCGATCCGTGACATGGCCGCCACCGGCAAGCCCTTCCTTGTGATCGTCAACTCCCGTGATCCCAGAGGTGAAGCGGCTCAAGCGGTAAAGGACCATATCCAGACCCGGTTCGGCATCACCCCCACGGTGGCAGACTGTCAGATCCTGACCCTCAGCGGCATCTGTGACCTCCTGCGGGACCTGCTGTACTCCTTCCCCCTGACAGAAGTCAAGGTCCACCTGCCCCGGTGGGTGGATGCGCTGGAAAATGAACACCCCCTGAAGACCGCCCTCTGGGAAGGCCTTTTGCGTCACGCAGGCCAGATCACCACCCTCGGTCAGGCGGAGACCGCCCTGTCGGGGCTCCGGGAGCTGGATATAGTGCAAAGCTTCCATATCCGCTGTACGGACCTGTCCACCGGAACCGTCACCTGCGCGCTGGAACTGCCGGAAGCGCTGTATTACGAGATCCTCAGCGCCAAAGCCGGGCTCACGATCCAAAACGATGCCCAGCTGATCCGCCTTTTGACGGAGCTTTCCGCGATCCGGAAGGAATACGACAAGATCTCCGATGCCCTTTCCTCCGTCAAGGCCACGGGCTACGGCATCGTCATGCCCACCGCCGAGGAGCTGGCCATGGACGATCCCCAGCTCCTGCGAAAGGGCGGCTCCTGCGGCGTGAAGCTGAAAGCCAGCGCCCCCTCGATCCATATGATCCGGGTGGACATCGACACGGAGATCGAGCCCATGGTAGGCGACGAGAAGCAATCGCTGGACCTGATCGACCGGCTCTCCGGCGCGCCCAAAGAGAAGCTGTGGCAGAGCAACATCTTCGGCAAGACCGTCTACGAGCTGATCCAGGAGGGCATCACCGCCAAGCTGATCCGCACTCCGGATCAGGTCCGCTCCAAATTCCGTGGCAGTCTGAGCCGCATCGTCAACGAAGGTGCCACCGGCCTGATCTGCTTGATCCTGTGACCGAATGCCCAAAGACCGGGCGAAGACCGCCGATCCATCCGCACCACCCTCTTCGCTCCGGAGCCTCCAAAGGCTCCGGAGCGTTCTCACGTCACAGACCCGATTGTAAAAAAACGAAACCTATGCTATGATAACTCCAAAACACAGAAAGGAGCCTGCCATGCTGTTCGGAAAACACATCAACAGATACTACCTGCGCCACCTGCCCCGATTGCTTCTGGGCATCGTGGCGCTGGTGGCCGTGGACATCATGCAGCTGAAGATCCCGGAGCTCTACGCCATGGTGATCAACGGCATGGATCAGGGTACCGTCACCTTCGGCGGTGCCACGGTCCCCTTCGACCTGACCTTCCTGCTGGACCATATCTGCATGGACATGGTCTGGATCATCCTGGCCATGGTATCCGGGCGCTTCCTGTGGCGGATCTGCTTCATTGGCACCGCCATCCGGATCGAAACGGACCTCCGGGAACGGATGTTCGACCGTTGCCGTAGGCTGAGCCAGAATTTCTACCGCCACAGCAAGATCGGCGACCTCATGAGTCTGTTCACCAATGATCTGGACACCATCCAGGAATGCTTCGCCTGGGGCGTGCTGATGTTCTTCGATGCCGCCTTCCTCGGAGGGCTCGCGATCTTCAAGATGTACCGCATGGACCGGGGGCTGACCCTCCTGTGCCTGATCCCCATGAGCTTCCTGCTGGTGGCCTCTGCCCTGTTGGGCCGGTATATGCAGAAAAAATGGGACATCCGGCAAGCCGCCTTCTCCAAGCTCTCCGACTTCACGCAGGAGCGCTTCTCCGGCCTGGCCGTGATCAAGGCCTTCGTCAAGGAGGCCCACGAGCTCATGGCCTTCCGCAAGCTCAACGAAGAGAATGAGAAAGCCAACATGGATCATACTCAGGCCTCGGTGCTCATGCGGATCCTGGTGATGCTCTTCGTGGAGAGCGTGATCTGCGTGATCCTGGGCTACGGCGGCACGCTGGTCCACCGTGGCACC
>JAFNXT010000140.1 GCA_017378975.1 Oscillospiraceae bacterium | reverse complement strand
ATGTGGTGTTCGGTGAGATCCTGCCCCAGTCGATCCTCATGTATCACAGCAAGCTCCCGGCCTTCTCCACCATCGTGGGGATCCTGGCGGGCCTGCTGATCATCTTCTGAGCGATGGCACTGTTCGTGGCACCGGTGATCGTCCGGAAAAAGTATAACGGCGGTATATTTTGAAAAAAGCTGTCATCGCAGGGAGCGGAGCGGCGTGATGATCCCCGGAAGTCCCGGAGATCGCCACGTCGCTCCCATAGGGCCTCCTGGCGATGACAGCGTTTTTTTATCACTTGTGGAGCCGGTGGTGGTTTTGGCGCAGGGCGTTGGCCAGCGCCTGTTCGGTGTGGACGCGGTAGGGCAGGCGGATGCCTGCGCTGCCGATCCGGGGATCGTCGGCCCGGTGGATATCGCCGCCGGAGGTGAGGATCTTCCCCGGAAGGACGGCGGCATGGGCGGCATCGTTGGCTCTTTGGTCGTTGGAGGCGTTGAACACCTCGATCCCATCCAGCAGATCCCAGCGCAGAGGGGTCCCGGCGGGCTCCCAGCGGTAGGGATGGGCCTGGATCACCAGTACGTCATGCCCGTGGGCCCAGTGAGAGAAGGCTTCCAGAGACATGATGGGGATCTCGGGCGTCGACAGCAACAGCTCCGGCGTGATGCCGTAGCACAGGTATTCCGTGCCCTCGCAGGCGTGCTCGATGCTGAAGATCACATCGAAGTCCAGCCCTTCGGCGGCTTCCTTCGCTTCCAGAAAGGCTTCCTGATACTGCCGCACTTGCGCCTCCCAAGGGAGGGAGGTATCGACGGCGGTGTTGCCGAGGACGAAATGGTCCGTCAGTACCAATCCGGCATATCCGGCACGGTGGTAGGCGTGGACCAGCTCCGCCGGGGTGCTGTGGGCGCAACGACTGCAACGGCTGGCGTGGCAATGGGTCTCATATAAGTAGGACATGGGGGGCCTCCCGTTTTTTGGATCTATATTACTACAAATCGCCCAGGGACGCAAGCCGAAGATTGAAAGGACTTCCGATCGTGGAAAATGTTCGATCGGGGGCTTGCGTTTCTGTTTGGATAGTGATACAATGACCAAAGGAGCAAGGAAGATCCTGTAAATCTTCCCATGTATCCCAGCGGTCCCGGCCCGTGGGCTGAGGCTGTGGAAATTATGAAAACAGGAGGATGAACGCGATGAGAAACGGTATGAAGCGGCTGGTCAGTGTGATCACTTGTCTGGCCCTGGTATTGGCTCTGATGTCCATGGGCATCTACGCCGCCGATACCACCACCCTGTATTGCAAGGCTCCCGCCGGTTGGAGCAATTGCAATGTCTACTGGTGGGGCAGTGCCGGCACCAACCCCGGCTGGCCCGGTATGGCCATGACCAAGGGTAGCGACGGCATCTGGTATTACGAGGTCCCCTCTGACGCGAGCAATGTGATCTTCAACAATGGCTCCGCTCAGTCTGCCGACCTGGTGATGCCCACCGACAACAACGTGCAGTTCAACTATGAGGCCAAGACCTGGAGCACCTATGGTGCCGACGTGGAAGGCCCCAAGCTGGAGAACGTGACCCTGTATGTGGAAGCTCCCGCTTCCTGGGGCACCCCCAACGCCTACTGGTGGGGCAGTGCCAGCGAGAACCCCGGCTGGCCCGGCTACGCCATGACCCACTATGACGGCAACGTTTACAGCTACGAGATCCCCAACGATGTGACCGGTCTGATCTTCAACGGTCAGGGCGGCCAGACCGCGGATCTGACCATCCCCACCGGCTCTGACGTGATGTACTCCGTCGCCGCCGCTTCCTGGGGCCCCCTGGTGGTCAATGAGCCCGTTGAGGTCACCTACACCTACGTGGTCGCCGGTTCCGCCGGCCTGTGCGGTTCCGAGTGGAACTACACTGACACCAACAACGAGATGACCGTTTCCGGTGATACCGCTACCATCACCTACAACTCCGTCGCCGCCGGTGACTACGAGTTCAAGGTGGTCAAGGTCGGTACCGACGGTTCCGCTCAGTGGTTCGGCAACGGCGAGGACAACGTGACCTTCACCGTCGCTACCGCTTGCAACGTCACCATCACCTTCGGCCTGACCGATGGCGCTATCTCCGTTGCCGGCAACGGCATCGGTGAGCCCGAGCCCCCCGCTCCTGTGGAGACTGTCTACTACCTGCGTGGCGACATGAACGGCTGGGACACCTCCGCCGTCATGCAGGAGCAGGCTGACGGCACCTACGCTGTCACCATCTCTCTGGAGCCCGGTACTTACGAGTACAAGGCCGCCATCGAGGACTGGACCTGGTCCTGCCCCGATGTCAACGCTTCTGTCACCATCGTCACCGCTTGCGATGTGACCTTCGTGCTGGATGTGGATGCCTTCACTGTCACTGCCTCCGGCAGCGGCATCGGTGTTCCTGAGGAGCCCGAAGAGGTGGAGTACACCACCGTTTACTGTGAGGTCCTGACCTCCTGGGCCGGCTGCAACGTCTACTGGTGGGGCAGCTCCGCCGAGAACCCTGAGTGGCCCGGCGTTGCCATGGATCACTACGATGGCGTGGTCTACACCGCCCAGATCCCCGAGGATGCCGCAGGTGTCATCTTCAATGACGGCACCAACCAGACTTCCGATTTGACCCTGTCCGCCGACGGTCCCATGTACTCCGTCTCTGACGGCGTTTGGGGCGAGCTGGTCATCCGTGAGCCCGAGGTCGTCACCGTGCTGCATTATGTGGTCGCCGGTTCCGCCGCGCTGTGCGGTTCCGAGTGGGATCCTGCTGACGAGTCCAATATCATGACCATCAGCGCTGACGGCATCGCCCGCATCAGCTACTACGATGTGGTCGCCGGCACCTACGAGTTCAAGGTCGTGGCGGTCAACTCCGATGGCTCCTACACCTGGTACGGCCGTGTCGAGGACGGTGAGAATATGTCCTTCACCGTGGAGCACTTCGCCGAGGAAGTCGTGATCGAGTTCGATACCGAGCTTTGCGGTATCGGCATCGGCTGGACCGAGGAGATCCCCGAGGAGCCTCCTGTACAGCCTGAGATCGACTATGTGGACGTCTACTGTGAGGTCCCCGGTGCCTGGAACGGCTGCAACGTCTACTGGTGGGGCAGTGATGCCGAAAACCCCGAATGGCCCGGCGTCGCCATGTACTACTATGACGGTCTCGTCTATGGCGGTCAGGTCCCTGAGGATGCTGACGGCGTCATCTTCAACGACGGTTCCAACCAGACTCCCGACCTGACCCTGTCCGCTGACGGTCCCATGTACTCCGTGGCCGACGGCGTTTGGATGGATCTGATCGTCCGTGAGCCTGAGCCCATCACCTACACTTACGTGATCGCCGGTTCCGCCGCGCTGTGCGGCTCCGAGTGGGACTACAATGATGTCAACAACATCATGACCGTCGAGGACGGTTTGGCTACCATCACCTACTACGATCTTTCCGCCGGTACCTATGAGTTCAAGGTCGTGGCCGTCGGCTCCGATGGCAGCGTGATCTGGTATGGCAATATCGAGGATGGCGGCAATGTGGCCGTCACCATCGAGGGCTATTGCGAGTACCTTGAGATCGAGTTCGTGATCGAGCACGGTCTGATCAACATGACCTGGACCGACGAGACCGTCGAGCCTTCCGAGCCCTCCGAGCCTTCCGAGCCCAGTGAGCCCTCCGAGCCCAGCGAGCCCTCCGAGCCCGAGGAACCCAGTGAGCCCTCCGAGCCC
The DNA here is from genome assembly GCA_017378975.1 of Oscillospiraceae bacterium. GTDB lineage: Bacteria > Bacillota > Clostridia > Oscillospirales > Oscillospiraceae > Faecousia. The sequence continues at coordinate 100 of JAFNXT010000140.1, read as the reverse complement.
GAGGAGCCCAGCGAGCCCTCCGAGCCCTCCGAGCCCAGCGAGCCCTCCGAGCCCGAGGATCCCAGCGAGCCCTCCGAGCCCGAGGAGCCCAGCGAGCCCT
>JAFNXT010000139.1 GCA_017378975.1 Oscillospiraceae bacterium | reverse complement strand
TACGGGATCATTGGCTGATGGCGTTAGTCACGATATATCTCGTATCTCGTATCTCATATCTCGTATCTTGGATAGGAGTAACAGCATGGGTTTTTTTGATAAGATCAAGGCGGGTCTGACCAAGACACGGGAGGCGCTGAGCAATACGCTGGGCGCGGTGTTCACGGGGTTCAGCCAGTTGGATGATGATTTTTATGATGAGCTGGAGGAGAGCCTGATCCTGGCTGATCTCGGTGTGGAGACGGCCACCAAGGCTACCGACCGTCTGCGCAAGGCGGTGAGGGAACAGCACATCAAGGAGCCGGAGGAGGCCAAGGCGGCCCTGAAGGAGATCCTGGTGCAGATGCTCCAGGTGGGCGATCTGGAGCTGAAGCTTCAGACCAAGCCCTCCGTGATCCTGGTGATCGGCGTCAACGGTGTGGGCAAGACCACCACCATCGGCAAGATCGCCACCCAGCAGGTGCGGCAGGGCAAGAAGGTCCTGCTGGTGGCCGGCGACACCTTCCGTGCCGCCGCCGCCGATCAGCTGGAGATCTGGGCGGGCCGGTCCGGTGCGGACATCGTGCGTCAGCACGAGGGCGCCGATCCCGCTTCCGTGGTGTATGACGGCATCCAGGCCGCCCGGGCCAGAGATGTGGACGTGATCATCATCGATACTGCCGGACGGCTCCATAATAAGGCCAACCTGATGAACGAGCTGAACAAGATCTCCCGGATCGTGGAACGGGAGCTCCCTGCCGCTTCCAAGGAGGTCCTGCTGGTGCTTGACGGCACCACCGGTCAGAACGGTCTGATCCAGGCCAAGACCTTCAAGGAGATCGCCGGCGTCACTGCCATCGCCCTGACCAAGCTGGACGGCACCGCCAAGGGCGGCATCGTGATCGCGGTGTCTGACGCTCTGCAGATCCCCGTGAAGTTCGTGGGCGTGGGCGAGCAGGCGGACGATCTGATGCCCTTCGAGCCCAAGGAGTTCGTGGAGGCGCTGATCTGATAGTATTATGAAAGTCGTATTAGCCAGTAAAAATCCCCACAAGCTGGTGGAGATCAGCCAGATCACGGAAGCCTTCGGCTTCGATCTGGTGCTCCAGTCCGAGCTGGGACTGGATATGGATGTGGAAGAGACGGGCACTACCTTCGAGGAGAATTCCCTGCAGAAGGCACGGGCCGTCATGGAGGCGACGGGACTTCCGGCGTTGGCGGATGATTCCGGCATCGCCGTGGACGCGCTGGACGGCGCGCCCGGGGTGTATTCTGCCCGGTACGGTGATCCAAGTCTGGACGACCGGGGCCGGATGATGCTGTTGCTTCAGAACACGGAGCAGGTGCCTGACGGCCAGCGGCAGGCCCAGTTCGTGTGCGTGATCACCTTCGTGGACCCGGACGGTACGGTGATCCAGGCCCGTGGCGAGATCCACGGGGAGCTGACCCGGGAGCCCAGAGGGGAGAATGGGTTCGGTTACGATCCCATCTTCTACTATCCGCCTTTCGGCAAGACCACGGCGGAGGTGCCCTCGGAAATGAAACATCAGGTATCCCATCGGGGCAACGCCCTGCGGGTACTGCGGGAGAAACTGAAGGAGGCAGGTTATGCTGACAAGTAAAGAGCGCTCCGAGCTGAGAGCGCAGGCCAATTCTCTGGAGACCACCCTGATGGTGGGCAAGGACGGCGTCACCGAGTCTGTGATCGCGCAGGCCGATGCCCAGCTCACCGCCAGAGAGCTGATCAAAGGCAAGGTGCTCGAGAGTGCCTTCATGAGCCCCAGAGAGGTGTCTGATGCCATCTGTGAGGCCACCGGTGCTGACGGCGTTTCCGTGATCGGCACCAAGTTCGTGATCTATCGCTTCAGCGAGAAGTGTCAGGAAGAGCGCAACGCCACCGGCCGTGCCAAGCGTAAGCCCACGCCGGTGAGCAAAATGGACCCGGTCCGTAAGGGCATCCGGGCCCGCCGGGCCGCCCAGAAGAAGGTCCGGGAACAGCGCAACGAATATTTCCGTCAGCAGGCCATCGAGCGGTCCATCGAGAAGAGCAGAGAAAAGCAACTGCACGGAGAAGAGTAAAATAAAAACGTGTCATCGCGAGGAGCGGAGCAACGTGGCGATCCCCTTGGTATTTGGGGATGCCCGGGATACTTGGGGGATCGCCACGTCGGTCTATGGGCCTCCGCGCGGGGACAGGATGATATGGGGGTGCGTTTATGGCTAGGATCGGTATTTATGGCGGTACCTTCGATCCGCCACATATGGGTCATGTATGTGCTGCCCGGGAGGCAGTGCGCGCTTTGGGGCTGGATCTGCTTCTGGTGATCCCGGACCGGATACCCCCTCATAAGGAGCGCCCGGCGGATGCGCCGTCCCCTGAGCAACGTTTGGAGATGACGAAGCTGGCCTTCGCCGGTGACGGGAAGATCCGGGTCACGGATCTGGAGCTCCGCCGGGAAGGGAAGAGCTACACCTATGAGACGGTGGAGCAGCTTCGGGCACAGTACCCGGATGATGAGCTGATCCTGCTCATGGGGACGGATATGTTCCTGTCCTTCCATCAGTGGAAGTATCCGGAGCGGATCTTGGCCCATGTCTCGCTGGCGGTGTTCTACCGGGGCGACAAGGGCGAAAAGGATGCCGTGGCGGCACGAAAGGCGGAGATGGAGGCGCAGGGCCATGAGGTCCTGCTGGTGCAGAACCCTGTGGTGGAGATCTCGTCTACCTCTCTGCGTCGGATGCTGGTGTTCCGGTGTGCCGGACCCTTCCTGCCGGAGGGGGTGGGGGACTACATCCACCAAAACGGTCTGTACGGCACGGGGTGTGACTATCGGGGGCTCCCCATGGAGGAGCTGGAGCCGGTGGTGCTGTCGCTCCTGAAGAAGAGCCGTGTGGCCCATGTGCTGGGATGTCGGGATACCTGTGTGGCGCTGGCGGAACGCTGGGGCGCGGACCGGACGGATGCCGGTCGGGCCGGTATGCTCCATGATGTGACCAAGGCGCTGGACGGTCCCCTGCAATTGACATTGTGCCAGGAATATGGTACGATACTCGATGATTTTGGCAAAAAGTACCCCAAGACCCTCCATGCCCTCACCGGCGCGCTGGTGGCGGAGCGGATCTTCGGGGAAGGGGAGCCGGTGGTCACCGCCATCCGGCACCATACCACGGGCCGTGGGCATATGGGACTGCTTGAGAAGATCGTATATGTGGCAGACTATATGGAGCCCAACCGGGATTTTCCCGGGGTGGATCGGCTCCGGGAGCTGGCGTTCTCCGATATCGATGCCGCGCTGAAGCTGGGGCTGGAGTTCACGCTGGAGCACCTGAAGCGGCTGGGGGATGAAGTGTCCCCGGAGAGCCGGGAAGCGCTGGCGTGGTTGGATGGGAAACGATGATTTGAAGCATCACCAGAAAGGAAAGATGTTATGTTAAGTGCAAAGGAAGTGGCCTACGAGGTCACCAAAGCGTTGGATGCCAAGAAGGGCATGGATATCACCCTGCTGAAGATCGACCGGGTCAGCTCCCTGGCGGATTATTTCCTGATCTGCACCGGTACCTCCAGCACCCATGTCAAGACCCTGTGCGACTACGCTGAGTATACCATGGATCAGCTGGGGGAGACCATGCTGGGCCGTGAGGGCCACCGGGGCAACTCCTGGGAGCTGCTGGACTACGGCAGTGTGGTGGTCCATGTGTTCACCGACGAGGCCAGAGCCTTCTATGATCTGGAGCGGCTGTGGGCCGACGCGGAAGTGGTGGACCTGCAGGATATCGTCATGCCGGAGTGATCTTTGCCATACTGCGAAGATCCTTCGACTCGCTGTCGCTCGCTCAGGAAGACATATTTATTGATTGAGGTGTTTTACCGATGAATTACGAACATTCTGCCGTTGAATCCAAATGGCATAAATATTGGGAGGACAATAAGACCTTCCGGACGGATGTGTGGGATTTCTCCAAGCCCAAGTATTATGTGCTGGATATGTTCCCTTACCCCTCCGGTGTGGGCCTGCACGCCGGTCATCCGGAAGGCTATACCGCGACGGATATCATGTCCCGTATGAAGCGTATGCAGGGCTACAACGTCCTGCATCCCATGGGCTATGACTCCTTCGGTCTGCCTGCGGAGCAGTATGCCGTGGAT
>JAFNXT010000138.1 GCA_017378975.1 Oscillospiraceae bacterium | reverse complement strand
CCTCATGAATGAGGGGGGCAAGTTCGTTGCCCTATGGGCGGCGACGGCGTGGGCATGCCCACGCCCTACATAAGGGCGGATCGGTATGACCGTAGGGCGGGGGCATGCCCCCGCCGCTGTTTTTCGCATTGCGAAAAACAGTTCGCCCACTGTGTGGGCGATCACTCCCCCTGACCCTTCGGGCCCCCTCATGAATGAGGGGGGCAAGTTCGTTGCCCTATGGGCGGCGACGGCGTGGGCATGCCTACGCCCTACATAAGGGCGGATCGGTATGACCGTAGGGCGGGGATATTGTCCCGGCCCCTACGGATGGTTTACATAATGCGGTCAGATACGGCTGTACAGGCAGATATCGTAGGTGATGCCGTCTTCTTCGCCGGACTGGAGGATCGTTTCCAGCTTCCATTGGGGGTCGGTGTCCAGATCCGGGAAGAAGGTGTCCGACTCCGGGGTGGTGTGGACCTTGGTCACATAGGCCTTGTCGCACAGGGGGAGCATCTGGCGATAGATGCTGCCGCCGCCGATCACCATGGCCCGTTCCGCCGTCTTCGCCAGCTCGGCCGCTTCCTCCGGGCTGTGGACCACGGTGAAGCCGGGGATCTGGATATGGGACCGGGTCAGAGCCACGTTCACTCTGCCGGGCAGGGGCTTTTGTCCGGGGAAATCCCCGATGGTCCGGCGGCCCACGATCACCATGGCCCCCCGGGTGGTCTCCCGGAAAAATTTGCGGTCGGCCTTCAATGCCACAGGCTGGGTACCGTCCCTGCCGATGCCCCAGTCGTCGTATACCGCTACGATCAGTTCCATAAATTTTCCTCCTGTCATTGGTCCGCCAGCAAGGCGGCGTCGATGTAGTCTCCGTTGGCGTTCAGCGCGTCGATCAGCGCCTTCTTGGCCTTCCGGGTCTTGGGGTCCTGATCCCCCAGCTTTTTGCGCTGACGGTCATATACGATCCGCCGGAGCTCCAGTGCCTTCGGGTGCTCCTGCAGATAGGTGTAAGTCACCGCCAGATTGCTCAGGGAGACCAGCGTATCCGGATGCTCCGGTCCCAAGACCTGACAGCGCAGGTGATAGGCTTTTTCTCTGAGTTCCAGAGACTTCTCGTGGTCTCCCATCTCGCCGTAGACCACCGCCAGATTGTTCAGGGCGTTCAATGTATCGGGATGCTCCGGCCCCAAGACCTGACAGCGCAGGGCGTAGAGCTCCTCCTTCACCTCCAGCGCCTCCCGGAACATACCGGCGTCGCTGAGGATCAGGCCCAGATCGTTCATGGCCAGCAGGGACCTCGTATCCGTCTTGCCGTGATGAGCCACATGGTGCTCCCAGCGCTTCCGTGCCCAGACCAGGGCCTGGCCGTAGTCCAGCGGCACGCTGGTGCCGTCCCGGTACATCCGGAAGAGCTTGTCCATGGCCTCCGGCAGGCCGGCTTCCGCGGCGCCGGTGATCAGGGACAGGGCCTTGGGGCGGTCGGTCTCCACATCGATGCCGTCCAGATAGGCAAGGCCGATCAGGAAGTCATGCTCCGGCGTGTCGTTCTCTTTGATGGCCAGCCGTGCCACCTGCTCCAGCAGACGGGCCCGGAAGGCTTCGTCCCTGGGATCCATGCAGGTGGGCAAGCCCTCGAATTTCTCGTTCAGGGCATCCTTGTCGGTGTGCTCCATCTCCGCAGGCAGGATCGAGATCCCGGACCGCTTGGCGGCAGGATATTCTTCGCCCATGACGAAATTGGGCTTGCCGTCGGTCTCCTCCAGCAGATGGGGGGTCACCAGCAGGGCGAAGAGCTTGCTGTTTTGCAGGATCTTGTCGATGCTCTCCTTGAAGCTCTCGCCGGGGGTCAGGAACTCGTCATACCAGATCGCGATGTCCCGGCACTCCGGATGGCTGTGGATCAGGCGCATGAGCTCGTTGGCGTAGCGTCGGTCCTTCTTCCGATAGCTCAGGAAAATGTAGGCATCGAAGGCCGCCCGGATCCGCCGGGCCATCCGGTCGGAGATCAATACCGACTCCAGATATTTCTTCAGCTTCTCCTCATAGGAGATGGCGGTGGGGTCCGAGGCGAAGGGGTCGATGTACTGCAATTCTCCGAACTTGTCCGGCTGGGAATAGTACTCGTCGAGCCCCTCCTCCATCATCACCGGCAGGATCGGGATGTGCTCCTGCCGGGCGTAGGGCAGGTCCCGGTCCATGGTCCGGTTAGGCGTGGTCAGGAGCCGGAAGGTCACAGGCACCACCACAAGGTTGGCCCGTCCGATGTCCAGCGGGAGATCCGCCTCCTCCATGGGCTGGGCCATATCCGCCGTATAGTAGATGGCACAGTCGTGGGACCGGAAGATATCCTCACGGATCTTTTTCAGCAGGGGCAGATCCTCCGGATGGCAGGTGAAGTACACTCTGGGCTTCCGGTCTACCCTGTCGTTGTTCTTGGCCTCGACCTTCATATCAGCCACGCTATCCCAGCTCCTTTTTCGTAGTTTCCTACATTATAACACGCCCGAGGGTACCTGTCGAGGGGGGATGAGTCTGATGAGGGGACCAGCGGTATGGGCCTCAAATGTTCGTCCGTCTTCTGGAAACACCTGTTTTTTGGGTCTTTGTCATATGATACAAAATTCAAATGCATCATAACGGATCACGCTTCGCGTATTTACAGCGGTTCCCGATCCTGTTAAAATCATCATGAGTACGTGCGGTCATCGCATGGGATCTATGAAACAGGAGTGAACTGTATGAGGATGATCATCTCCCGGTCGCTGGCGCTGGTGCTGGCGGTCATCATGCTGTGGTCTATGGTCGGCACCGTCATGGCCGCCACCTATCGGCCCGGCGCGCAGTCCGGCCCCTCTTCTTCTTATAAGGGTGGCAGATACTATAACAACTACACCCGTGTCCCGATCACCGGTGACGGCCGTACCGACGTGCTGGCCATGGCCCTGAGCCAGTTGGGCTATCAGGAGGGTGCCGCCAACGGCAACTTCTCCGGTGAAGTGTCCGGCCGGAACAACTATGTCGAGTACAGCTACAACATGGGCGAGTTCGGTCTGGGCTACGGCGGTTCCGACTTCCCCTGGTGCGCCAGCTTCGTGTCCTGGTGTCTGTACCAGTCCCGGAACACCGACCAGAACACATGGCGCGATCTGGGCCGTTACCATGTGGGCGACTACAAGTACATCTGGAAAGAGATCTCCTGCTCCCAGTGGGTCCGCCAGCTGAAGGGCGCGGGCTACTATAAGTACTCTGCCTACGAGGGCGGCTCCTACACCCCCAAGTACGGTGATCTGGTGTTCTTCCAGAACTCGGGCGGCGTGGCCCACATCGGCATCTGTGTCTATGTGTCCGGCGGCCGGATCTACACCGTGGAGGGCAACACCTCCGACTCCTCCGGTCTGGAGGCCAACGGTGGCGGCGTGTACTTCAAAAACTACTCCCTGTCCACCTCTTACATCAACGGCTACGGCGTCCTGCCCTACAAGACCAACGCCTCCGTTTCCAAGATCGACTACTCCGGCAACGATCCCACCCCCGGTCTGTATGTTGCCAACGCCGCCAAGTACATCTACGCCACCGAGACCGGGTCCAGCCATAGCTGGGTCATGGACCGCTTCACCATGTTCGAGGTGACGAAGGTCTGCTCCAACGGGCGGCTGAAGGTGGTCGCCAAGGAGCGTGGCGGCTCCACCGTCACCGGTTATATCTCCAACAACTCCGACCGGGTGATCCAGCTCTCCACCAACGCCACCGATGCCGTGGACAAGGCCCGGACCGATCTGCAGGCCGTGGTCAAGTCTGCCCAGAACATCCGTCACTACGACTACGCCGAGGCCAAGATCGCCGAGATCCGCGCTGCCTACAAGGAGGCTGTGGCGCTGGTGGCCAACACCGCCGCTTCCGAGAACCAGTTGACTGCCGCCGCCAATTCCCTGCGGTCCCTGCTGGGCCAGACCGGTTCCAACACCATCGCCATGGAGAATCAGGGCATCTACATCAATGGGCGGAACAAGGCGATCACCGCCGGTGACTGCTTCATCTTCTCCCCCGGTTGGAACAACGGTCTGATCACCGTGGACAACGCCAACATCCGTTACACCCTGAACGTGGTGTGCACTTGGGATGCCGAGCGTCAGATCAACGTGGTCAAGTCCATTTCTCAGGGCATCGGCAACGCCACCCCCAACATCCAGCTTGGCGAAGCGGACTTCCTGATCGCCTGCCATGACTGGGAGACCGGCATCGCCGCCGGTGACGACCCCGTGCCCTACTCCGGCACCAACTACCAGATCCTCAGTCAGCTGTCCGTGGGCGACGGCGTGAAGCTGTCCGGTGCCGCCGCTTTG
>JAFNXT010000137.1 GCA_017378975.1 Oscillospiraceae bacterium | reverse complement strand
ATGTCGGGACAGAGCAGAAGGTCTCTGCTTCCGGTTATGACTACGGCGGCGGTGCTATCATCCTGTCCGTGGAGAAGACCTGCTCCGCTCCCACTTACTCGGGCGGAGTGTGCAAAAACTGTGGCACGCCCTGTCCTCATCGTCTTGTCGGCAAGAACGGTGCTTGTGCTGACTGTGGTTTCATCTGTCCCGGCCATCAATGGACTGCCGGTGTGTGTTCCGTTTGTTCCGGCACTTGTCTGCATGAGAGTTACAGTGCCGGTGCCTGTGATGTTTGCGGACAGAAGACGGTCCTTTCTATTGAAATGGAGGACGCGTTCAGTGATGGTTGGATGGATAACGCCATCGAAGTCTATGCCGATGGTGTGCTTCTCGAAACGGTGACTATCGACAGTGGTATGTCCGGATCCTGGAGCACCGAGTATGTGACCACTGCGACCTACACCTTCAAGTGGGTGGCTGGTACTTATGCCGAGGAGTGTAGTTTCCGTATCCTGCTGAACGATAAGGTTTGCTACGAGGCTACCAACGATGATTGCTGCGCATTGCCCGCAGGGCTGTTCTATACGCTGGAGCCTTGGTGCGACCACAGCTTTGATTCGAATTATCTCTGCGTCAACTGCGGCAAGACTTGTACTCATTCCGGTATCGGCCCCAAGGGTACTTGCGGCATCTGCGGATTCACTTGTGGCACGTCTGCCGCCCACGTATGGGGCGATGACGGCTGTCAGGTGTGCGGTCTGGTCTGCGTTCATGAGAGCTGGAACGATTCTGTCTGCAACAACTGTGGCTTCATCTGCGGCACCGACGCGATGCACAGCTTCGACGCGGCGCATGCCTGCACCAGATGCGACTTTGTTTGTGGCACCACTACGGCCCATGCTTGGGAAAACGGTATTTGTACGGTCTGCGGTGGTGCTTGTGCGCATGAGAGTTGGACTGGTTTTGTCTGCAACGCGTGTGGTCTGATTTGTGGTACCGATGCTCCGCACAGCTTCGACGCGGCGCATGGCTGCTCCATCTGTGGCTTTATTTGTGGCACCACGGCTGAGCACGCTTGGGAAAAGGGCACCTGTACCGTTTGTGGTCTGGTCTGCGACCATCAGGTGTATAACAACGGCGTTTGTGCTGGCTGCGGTGACTATCAGCCTGCGATCCAGAACGGTGTGGGTGAGAATGGCTATGCGCTGTATGAGATCCACAATGCCGGACAGCTTCTGTGGTTTGCTGACTATGTCAACAGCGCCCAGGTGCTGTCCACCAAGGTGATCACTGACGCCCAGACCGGTGAGTCTTTCTTCTTCGAGTATACCTCCGGTTGCGTCAATGGCAAGCTCATGGCGGATATCGATATGAGTGGCCTGACCTGGACTCCCATCGGCAGACCTCATATCTCCCTCTTCAATTCCCGTAATGCTTACGGATATGCCGGTGTCTTCGATGGCAATGGTCATACGGTCAGCGGTATCGATTGCACGGTCCGGTCTGACGATGGTGCGGCCTATGTTGGCTTCTTCGGCGCGATCGGCGGCGGTACTGTCAAGCATCTGACGGTGAAGGGTAACATCGAGGGCATCATTGGTGCCACCAGCTTCCCCGCGGCATATGTCGGCGGTATCTCTGGCTATGTCTGTGAGTGGTTCGATTATACGGGTACTTCTACCGATACCCGACAGGATGTCTTCTCCAGTATCGTCGGTTGTACGTTCATCGGCTCTGTTTCGGTGGATGCGGCGGATCAGGAATATGTGGGCGGCATTGCCGGTATGGTATCCGGCACCAGTATCACTAATTGCCTGTCTGCGGCTACCGTCGATGTCGCCGGTATCGGCTCCAGCTTCGCCGGCAGTATCTGCGGTCACGAGATCAACGACTGTATCATCACCAATTGCTGGTATGACTCCACGCTCTGCACTCTTGGCGAGGTGAACGGCGGGGATCACGCTCAGATCACCGGCCTGTCCACCGACCGCATGGCGATGGGTGGCGTGGCTCATGCGCTGGGCTTCGGCCAGACCCTTGGTACAGATCCTTACCCCAGCTACGGCGATGATCCTGTTTATCAGGTCACCTCCGGTTGCTGCACCTACTCCAATGCCAAGCCTGCGACCGTCACTGGGAAGGCGCATGTTGGAGCTTCCTGCATTGGTCAGACCGTCTGCTCCGATTGCGGTGTAGTCTTCCAGGCTCCGGGCCATGTCTATGTCAATGGCATCTGTACTGCCTGCGGTGCGGCAGATCCCGACTACGATGCTGTGGTCGACCCCGGTCTGGTGCTGAATTATCCCACCCTGTCCTTCGAGGATGAGATCATTTACAATGTGTACTTCTCCGTGAAGGATATGACCTCCGTCAAGGAACTGGGTCTGATGGTCCTGTCTAAGATGGACCAGAACGCTACCATCGATGACGCAGTGGCGCTTGTCCCGGGCTATGTCACCAACGGCACCGTGTTCCTTGCCAAGTCCGAGGGCATCCCCGCCGCCAACATGGGCGATACCCTGTACTTCAAGGTCTACGCCAAGCTGTCTGACGGATCCTACGCTTACTCCTCCGCCGGCGGTTACAACGCCAAGGCTTACGCCAACTCCATCCTGAATGGCAACAACTCTGAGGAGATGAAGGCGCTGGTGGTCTCCATGCTGAACTATGGTGCGGAAGCCCAACTCTACTTCGGTCACAACACAGGCGCTCTGGTGAATAACGCCCTGACGGCCGAGCAGAAGGCTCTGGTGAAGGTTTATGACAGCACCATGATGGATGCCATCGTCAAGGCCGACTCCAGCAAGACCACGAACTTCGTGAGAGTCAACAGCAACTTCAGCCAGCTTTATCCCTCCGTGTCCTTCGACGGTGCCTTTGCCATCAACTTCTACTGTGCTCCCGCAGTCAAGGTCGATGACGGCATGACGCTGTACTACTGGGATATGGAGACTATGGCCAGCGTGGATAAGCTGACCGTGGAGAATGCTACGGGCTCCATGGAGATGACCGATACCAACGGCACCTACTGGGGGCAGGTGGCCGGTATCGCCGCCAAGGAGATGGACAAGACCTACTATGTGTCCTGCGTCTTCGAGTCTAACGGCGAGACCGTCACCACCGGTGTGATCCCCTATAGCCTTGGCAAGTACTGCGCTGACAAGGCCGCCGCAAACGGTGATGCCCAACAGAACTTTGCGCAGGCCACCGCTGTGTATGGTTACTACGCCAAGTCTTACTTCGCATCTCTCGCCTGATGCTTAATACGAAGACCGCCCCGACTAAGTCGGGGCGGTCTTTTCATGATATTATCACACCCTCCAGGCATGGCGCCTGGAGGGTGTAAGCGATAGGGGAGGGGTCAGATACCGGTCATGGCGGCCAGTACATTGACCTCCATCTTCTGGATGCCCTTTTTCATGGCAAGACCTTCGTCGATGTCAACATCGGTGAAGCCGCCATCATGCGTACACACGATACGGTTGGTCTTACCGGCCAGCAGGAGCTCCACGGCCATATAGCCCATCTTGGTGGCATTGACGCGGTCACGTGCATTGGGGACGCCGCCGCGCTGGATATGACCGAGAACGGTGACACGGGGGTCCAGATCGATGGCTTCTTTGATCTTAGCGGCGATATCATTGGCGGAACCCGCGCCTTCGGCCACCACGATCATGTAATGGGTAAAGCCATTGAATCTGGCCTGACGGATCTTTTCGATAACATCCCGCTCGAAATCGATCTCCTCTTCAGGGACCAGAACGGCAGTTGCACCTACGGCAAGACCGACATACATGGCAAGATAACCTGCGTTACGACCCATGACCTCCACGACAGAACAACGTTCGTGGGACTGCATGGTATCCCGAAGCTTATCGATACACTGGATAGCGGTATTAGCTGCAGTATCGAAGCCGATGCAGTAGTGGGTACAACTGATGTCGTTATCGATGGTGCCGGGGATACCGATCACGTTGATGCCGTATTTGGACAAGGCACGGGCACCACGGAAGGTACCGTCACCACCGATGGCGATGATACTGTCGAGACCGAGGAACTTGCAGGTGGAAACAGCTTTGCGCTGTCCTTCTTCGGTCATAAACTCTTTGCTTCGGGCAGTATAGAGGATCGTACCACCACGGTTGATAGTATGAGAAACGCTTTTTTCATCCAGCTTGATGATGTCGCCGGTGATGAGCCCGTTCCAACCACGCCGGATGCCGTAGCACTCCAGACCATGATACAGAGCGGTACGGACTACAGCACGGACGCAAGGGTTCATACCGGGCGCATCGCCGCCGCTGGTGAGGACACCGATTCGTTTTACACTCATAATAGGACCTCCTGACAGGAAATATCTTTTTAGACCCTTATATTGTAATGCTTTATAAGTAAAAAGTAAAGCAATTTTTCACAAGATCCTGCAATCATATCATGAAATAACGATCATAACACACAGATCAATAAGAATATGAGGTATTTCGAAGCAGCACTCCGAACATCCTAATTGGAGATAAGTAAAAACGGCGTGTAGCACCGCCAACCAAAGCACGCTACACGCCAAACAGAAAAGGATGGCCCGGAGCTTACACCGGGTCACCTTGATTCTGCCACAACAAATAGGGAAAATCAAGGAGGACATATGAAAACGTTATACGAAATGAGCAACGAAGAATTGCTGGACGAGCTTCTGGTGTATATCGTAATGCAAGAACCCAAGGACATGGACTACGAAATGTTCTACAACTTCAAGCGGGAAATACTATGGAGGATAGAGGGGAAAGCATGAACATCATGGATCTGTGCGAAGCATACGCCAAAATGAGCAACGAACCGATGCACCCGATGACAGTAAAAGAGCAGTATGACGCTGGGTGGATCAGCAAATATGAATTATTTGACGCATTCCTGAGACACGAAGGGATCATTGGATATACGACCAAGGTGATCCACGCCTTCCGTATCTGCTACGAACTGGATCAAAACAAACCGGGGAACCCGAAAGGGGACCCTGGTTTGTTATAATGCCAAGATACCGGGCGATACAAGGACATCCGCAAGGGCTCGAAGGCTCGTCATGGCGGATGTCCTTGTATCGCCCGAACGCAACAAAATGACAGAGGTTTTGTTGCGTTAGGCCGGTGATGTGGGCTGGGTCGGTGGGCCGGGATGGCAACGGGCTCGGCGTTCGGATAT
>JAFNXT010000136.1 GCA_017378975.1 Oscillospiraceae bacterium | reverse complement strand
GGGCGAGGGCATGCCCTCGCCGCCGTGCCCCGGAGGGGCACGGGACGAAAGATACGAGATATGAGATACGAGATATGAGATATCTCCGAAACCGGCCCGTTCGTAGCTCATATCCGGGGACAGGGCTGAGGAAAGGTGTATCCTTCGCCCGTTAGGCGACCGGTTTCGCTGACACGAAACCGGCGGTGGGGGCATGCCCCCACCCTACAAAGGGACTGATCTCCGTGGGTGTAGGGCGAGGGCATGCCCTCGCCGCCGTGCCCCGGAGGGGCACGGGACGAAAGATACGAGATATCTCTATGACCGGATATTTCGCATCTCGCATCCCGTATCTCGTATCTCATATCTCATATCTCGTATCTTGTACCTCATCCTCCCCCCGTGGCATCTTTGAGGTGTTGACACCGGTGCCATCCCGGATGGCACCGATGTGAGCATCTCGATACAAAGGAGTTTTTATCATGCAGCAACGAATCGGTCAACGCAGAGGACCCAGAGGCAATACGATCCAGACCCTCCGCACATGGGGCCTGCTGTTCCTCGCCATGGGCATCGCCGGACAGACCATCATCCAGAACACCATGCTGGGCGTGGGACAGATCTCCATGGAGGAGCTCCTGCTGGCCATGGATGACCAGAACACCATGATCTGGGCCACGGTGGCGCTGGTGGCACAGCTTTTCCAGACCTGCGCGATCCCCATCTTCACCTTCCTGCTGGTACAGGGCGTCATGCATACCTCCAGCTTTAAAAACTACGCCCTTCGGGTGGCAGGCATCGCCCTGCTGGCCGAGATCCCCTTCGATCTTGCCATGACCGGAAAGCCCTTCTTCTTCGGCAACCAGAACCCCGTGCTGGGTCTGCTCCTGGCCATGGTGGTGCTGTGGTTCATCCGTCATTACAGCGGAAAGGGCTTCAAGTCCGTGCTGATCGGCATCCTGGTCACGGTCATGGCCGTGTTCTGGGTGGGTATGCTCCGGATCTCCGACGGCGTCATGACCGTGGTGCTGGTGGTGATCTTCTGGCTCACCCGGAGGAAGCTTATCTGGCAGGTCTTCGCCGGTGCCTGCGCTACCCTGCTGTGCACCATGCTGTCCCTGCTGTACTTCATGGCCCCCATGTCCTTCCTGCTGATCCACTTCTATAATGAAGAGCCCGGCGAAGGCAATAAGGCGGTCAGCTACTTCGCTTACCCCGCCCTCCTGCTGGGTCTGTATCTGGTGGGCGTGTTCCTGTTCTGAGATATCACGAATACCAACGTCGTCCTGCGTGTAGTACGCAGGACGACGTTTCGTCCATTCAACAGATCTATGACGCGGCGAAGGAAGAACAGGATCGGATGTGCCGCAGGGTGCGTCAGCACCCTTGCCTCCCTCATTTATGAGGGAGGTGCCCCAAGCGAAGCGAAGGGGCGGAGGGAGTCCGATCAGACAGCGACCTGTGCCGGGTATGCGCCCAACGCGCTGTAGGGCGGGGTCACCGACCCGCCCGTCCGGGATCCATGGGATCCCGGCATACGACGCGGTACACTTGCACGGTCCGTTCCGGGTATGTACCCTGCGTGCTGTAGGGCGGGGGCACGCCCCCGCCGCTGATTTTCGCTTTGCGAAAAACAGACCGCCCACTGCGTGGGCGATGCCCCTCCCGACAT
>JAFNXT010000013.1 GCA_017378975.1 Oscillospiraceae bacterium | reverse complement strand
GCAACGCTTATCATATTGCCCTCTGCGATTCCGCAATCGAAGAATCTCTCAGGGAACTTCTTTTTGAACGTGCCTGTCTTTGTCCTCCTGCGTCAGATCCCCATGGACCTGTCCCCGGAGGATGCGGCGGAAGCCATCGAAGCGCTGTCCGCGGATCTCCAGCAAGGCCGCCACGACACCCGTGACACGGTCCGGGACGAGCTCCTCCACACCATCGCCTGCAAAGCCGCCATCAAAGCCGGCTGGCACACCGACGAAGCGGAGCTTCTGGCCCTGTGTAAGCAGGTCATGGCCCGTGAGGACCTGAAATACTGCCCCCACGGCCGCCCCATCTGCGTCACCCTCAGCAAAAAACAGCTGGAAAAGCAGTTCAAGCGCACATAAAATAAAACAGGGCCGAGTTGTAAAACGCAGTTTTACAACTCGGCCCTGTTATTTTCAAATCACTTCGCCACGAAGCCGACCTTTTTGTAGACCTTCCGCAGCGTCTTCTCCGCCACATAGCTGGCCTTCTGGGCACCGTCACGGTAGACACTCTCCAGATACGCCTTGTCCTTCATGAGCCGCTGGGACTCCTCCCGGATGGGACGCAGATGCTCCACCACGGCCTCGCCCACCACAGGCTTGAACTTGCCGTAGCCACAGCCCACGAACTCGTTTTCGATCTCCTCGTAGGTCTTGCCGGTGACGGCAGAGTAGATCGTCATGAGGTTCGCCACACCGGGCTTGTTCTCCTTGTCGTAGCGGACGCAATTCTCCGTATCGGAGTCCGTGATCGCCCGCTTGAACTGGCGCATGATCACCTCCGGAGGATCCATCAGCAGGACACGGCCGGTGTCCTCGTTCTCAGACTTGGACATCTTGGCCAAGGGGTTCGTCAGGCTCATGATCCGGGCACCGACCTTGGGGACGAAGGGCTCGGGGATCTTGAACACATCGCCGTAGATGCCGTTGAAGCGGCGGGCGATCACATGGGTCAGCTCCACGTGCTGCTTCTGATCCTCACCCACGGGCACCAGATCCGGCTGATACAGCAGGATGTCACCGGCCATCAGGCTGGGATAGGTGAACAGACCGGCGTTGATGTTGTCGGCGTTCTTGGCAGACTTATCCTTGAACTGGGTCATACGGCTCAGCTCGCCGAACATGGAGTAACAATCCAGCACCCAGCCCAGCTCCGCGTGCTGATGCACATGGCTCTGGATGAACAGGGTGTTCTTCTCGGGATCCAGACCGCAGGCGATGTACTGTGCCAACTGCTCCAGCGTCCGCCGCCGCAGATCCGCCGGATTCTGACGAACGGTGATCGCGTGCAGATCCGCCATAAAATAGAAGCAGTCATACTGATCGGCCCGCTCCGCCCAATTCTTCACGGCACCCAGATAGCTGCCCAGAGTCAGATCACCGGAGGGCTTGATGCCGGATAACATTCTTTTCTTCACGATGGTTTCTTCCATAAGTAGACCTCTTTTCCGTATAGAAGCGCAGAACATCCGCACTCTACCTGTCAATGGGTACCATGATACCACATCAGAAAATAAAACGCAACAAAAATTGACTTTATCCCTCTCAGATGATATAGTAGTGAGAGAATTTTGAAAACCGAGGTACTTGTTATGGACTATCAGACCCTTGCCGACCTGCTGTTCCCCAACGTCACCGACACACCGGAGATGCTGGAGGAGCGTTTCCCCCTGCGTGACCTGCCCGAAGGGGCCGTGGTCACCCGTATGGCCCCCTCCCCCACCGGCTTCGTCCATCTGGGCAATCTGGTCCAGGGCCTGACCGCCGAGCGCATGGCTCATCTGTCCGGCGGCGTGCTGTTCCTCCGTGTGGAAGACACCGACGCCAAGCGTGAGGTCCCCGGCGCCGTGGAGGTGCTGATCGACACCCTGAAGCATTACGGCATCCACTTCGACGAGGGAGCCACCATCGACGGTGATAACGGCCAGTACGGTCCTTACCGCCAGCGCCAGCGTGCTTCCATCTATCATGTCTATGCCAGGAAGCTGGTATCCGAGGGCATGGCCTACCCCTGTTTCTGCACCGAGGAAGAGCTGACTGCCATGCGTGAAAAGCAGGAGGCCAACAAGGAGACCACCGGCTACTACGGCAAGTACGCCATGTGGCGTGACCGTCCTCTGGAGGAGGTCCGGGCGAAGCTGGACGCCGGTGCCACTTGGGTCCTGCGCTTCCGTTCCACCGGCTCTATCGAAAACCAGTTCAAGTTCGACGATTTGGTGAAGGGCAAGCTGACCATCACCGAGAACGATGTGGACCACGTCCTTCTC
>JAFNXT010000135.1 GCA_017378975.1 Oscillospiraceae bacterium | reverse complement strand
ATGTTCGGTGAGACCATCGCCAATCCTGCTCTGAACGTGCTGGACATCGAGAAGTTTGCAAGAGTGGCCCACAAGCACGGTGTGCCCCTGATCGTGGACAACACCTTCGCTACGCCCATCAACTGCCGTCCCTTCGAGTGGGGCGCGGATATCGTCACCCACTCCACCACCAAGTACATGGATGGCCACGCCAGCGCCGTGGGCGGTGTGATCGTGGACAGCGGCAAGTTCGACTGGACCCGGTACCCCGACAAGTTCCCCGGTCTGTGCACCCCCGATGAGAGCTATCACGGCGTGACCTACACCGAGCGGTTCGGTCTGGCCGGTGCCTTCATCACCAAGTGTACCGCACAGCTCATGCGTGATCTGGGCTCTGTCCAGTCTCCCCAGAGCGCTTACTATCTGAATCTGGGTCTGGAGAGCCTGCCTTTCCGGATGCGTCAGCATTGTGGCAACGCCCAGAAGATCGCCGAGTTCCTGCAGTCCAATGAGAAGGTGGCATGGGTCAAGTACTGCGGCCTGAAGGGCGACAAGTACTATGAGCTGGCGCAGAAGTATCTGCCCAAGGGCTCCTGCGGTGTGATCTCCTTCGGTCTGAAGGGTGGCCGTGCCGCGGCGGAGACCTTCATGAAGAACATGGAGCTGGGCTCCATCGAGACCCATGTGGCGGACTCCCGGACCTGCTGTCTGCATCCGGCTTCCTCCACCCACCGTCAGATGACCGACGCCGAGCTGGATGCCGCCGGTGTGGGTGCGGATCTGATCCGTCTGTCCTGCGGTCTGGAGAACGCCGAGGATCTGATCGGGGATCTGAAGCAGGCCATCGATAAGGTCTGATAGACGAATAAAAACGCTGTCATCGCGAGGAGCGAAGCGACGTGGCGATCCCCTGAATCGACGGGAAGGCAGGATGTACCGCCTTCCCGTGGGTCCGGAGGGGATCGCCACGTCGGCCCCTATGGGGCCTCCTCGCGATGACATTCGTTTTATGGCGCTTTTCCTCTTGTATGGCGGGTTTTGCCGTGGTATAATATATAGAATACTTGAATGGCAGGTGATCGGGATGCAGGATGTCATCCATATCAAGGGTGCGAGAGAGAACAATTTGAAGGACGTGGAGCTGATCATCCCCAGAGATAAGCTGGTGGTGTTCACAGGGCTGTCCGGCTCCGGTAAGTCCAGTCTGGCTTTCGATACGATCTATGCGGAAGGACAGCGGCGGTATGTGGAGAGCTTGAGCTCCTACGCCCGTCAGTTTTTGGGCCAGATGGACAAGCCGGATGTGGACGTGATCGAGGGCTTGTCTCCTGCGATCTCCATCGACCAGAAGACCACTTCGCGGAACCCCCGTTCCACCGTGGGCACGGTGACGGAAGTTTATGACTATCTGCGTCTTTTGTGGGCCAGAGTGGGCACGCCCCACTGTCCCAAGTGTGGCAGAGAGATCGCACGGCAGACCGTGGATCAGATCGTGGACCGGGTGGAGGCACTGGGCGAGGGGACCAAGTTCATCGTCCTGTCTCCTGTGGTCCGGGGCAAGAAGGGTGAGCATCAGAAGGTCTTCGAGGATGCCCGGAAGGGTGGCTTCGCCCGTGTCCGGGTGGATACCATCGTCTATGATCTGAACGAGGAGATCAAACCTGAGAAGAACAAAAAGCACACCATCGAGCTGGTGGTGGACCGGTTGGTGATCCGGGAAGGACAGCGGCGGCGTTTGACGGATGCCATCGAGACCGCCTGCGCCCATTCCGGCGGACTGGTGACGGTCCAGTTTCCTGCCACCGGAGAGGAACTGAGCTTCTCTCAGAACTACGCCTGCGAGGACTGTGGCGTTTCTCTGACGGAGCTGGAGCCCCGGATGTTCTCCTTCAATAACCCGGCCGGTGCCTGTCCCGGTTGTACGGGTCTGGGCTTCCAGCTGGTGGCGGATCCGGATCTGGTGATCCCGGATAAGGACAAGTCCATCTTCGACGGCGCGATCCAGCTTTCCGGCTGGAATTCCGCCCGGACGGACTCGATCTTCCGGATGTATTTCGAAGCGTTGGCACAGAAATACCGGTTCTCTTTGACCGCACCGGTGAAGGAGCTGTCGCCGGAGGCCATGGATGTGATCCTCAACGGCACCCGGGGGGAGAAGCTCCGCATGAGCTACAACCGGGGCAACGGCATGGGCGTGCTGGAACAGCCCTTCGAGGGTATTTTGAACAACGTGACCCGGCGATATAAAGAAACGCAGTCCGATTCCGCCCGGAAGGAGCTGGAGGAATGCATGTCCAGTGCTCCCTGTCCCCACTGTCACGGGGACCGTCTTTCGGAGATCGCGCGGGCGGTGACGGTGGGCGGCATCGGCATCATGGACTTTTGCCGTATGAGCGTCCGGGAGGCTCTGGCCTTCGTGGACGGGCTGAAGCTGGAAGGGAACATGGCGGTGGTGGCGGAGCAGATCCTTCGGGAGATCCGCTCCCGTCTCCGGTTCCTGATGGATGTGGGCCTGCAATATCTGACGCTGTCCCGGGCCGCCGGGACCCTGTCCGGTGGCGAGAGCCAGCGGATCCGGCTGGCTACCCAGATCGGTTCCTCCCTTATGGGCGTGCTGTATATCCTCGACGAGCCCTCCATCGGTCTGCATCAGCGTGACAATGACAAGCTGTTGGGGACGCTCCGGAGCCTGCGGGATCTGGGCAATACCCTGATCGTGGTGGAGCATGACGAGGACACCATGCGTGCCGCTGACTTCATCGTGGACGTGGGTCCCGGTGCCGGCAGCCGGGGCGGTCAGATCGTGGCCGCCGGTACGCTGGAGGATATCATGGCGGTGCCGGAGTCCGTCACGGGACAGTACCTTTCCGGCGTCAAGAAGATCCCGGTGCCCTCTTCCAGACGGACCGGGAATGGCAAGTCTCTCACCGTCCGTGGGGCGGCGGAGAACAATCTGAAGGACATCGATGTATCCATCCCGCTGGGGACGTTGACCTGTGTCACCGGCGTATCGGGCTCCGGCAAGTCCAGTCTGGTGGGGGAGGTCCTGAACAAGGCCCTCCTTGGGAGGCTGAACCATGCCCGTACCCGTCCCGGCCGTTGCCGGTGTGTGGAGGGCATGGAGCATTTGGATAAGGTGATCGACATCGATCAGAGCCCCATCGGACGGACCCCCCGGTCCAATCCTGCCACCTATACGGGGCTGTTCAATGATATCCGGGATCTGTTCGCTTCCACCAGTGATGCCAAGATCCGGGGCTATGGGCCCGGCCGGTTCAGCTTCAACGTCAAGGGCGGCCGCTGTGAGGCCTGCGCCGGTGACGGTCTGGTGAAGATCGAGATGCATTTTCTGGCAGATGTGTATGTGCCCTGTGAGGTCTGTCGGGGTGCCCGGTATGAACGGGAGACGCTGGAGGTCCAGTACAAGGGCAAGAACATCGCGCAGGTATTGGACATGACCGCCGAGGAGGCGTTGGAGTTCTTCGGGAACCTGCCTAAGATCCGGCGGAAGGTCCAGACGCTGGTGGAAGTGGGCCTTGGCTATGTGAAGCTGGGACAGGCCAGTACCACCCTGTCCGGCGGTGAGGCCCAGCGGGTGAAGCTGGCCACGGAGCTGGCCAGAGTCTCCACGGGCCGGACCATCTATGTGCTGGATGAGCCCACCACGGGCCTCCATGCGGCGGATGTGCACAAGCTGAT
>JAFNXT010000134.1 GCA_017378975.1 Oscillospiraceae bacterium | reverse complement strand
GTCACATAAAAATTTATCCAACCGTTCCATAGTTCCTCCGTTCTGTCCTCCCCCATCCACGCATAGGCTGTACAGCAATCAAACTTCTGGAGGGATCGAGATGTTGGTAATGACCGCAAAGGTCCATAAGAAAAAGCTCGCCATCATCCTGGCGGCGATCGTGGTGGCAGTGACCGGGCTGGTCATACTACTTCGTGGCGAAAAAGAAGCCACCCCCACCTCCGCCGCCGCAGAGGTCGCGAGCAACGATGACCGAGTGAAATTCCTGAACAGCTACGGCTGGGAGGTCACCACCTCCCCCACGCAGTCCAGTCAGGTCCGGATCCCGGCGGAGCCCTCGGAGGTCTTCGCCCGGTATAACGACCTGCAAAAAAGCCAGGGCTATGACCTGTCAGCCTTCGCCGGCCAGACCGTCATGCGCTACGTCTACGAAGTGAACAACTACCCAGGCGCCACAGAACCGGTCTACGCCACGGTGCTGATCCGCCGTCACGAGGTGATCGGTGGCGACATCACCGACACCGCGGCCAAGGGCGCGATCCACGGCTTCGAAAAACCGAAGTCCACCGAACCAAGTGCATCATAACACAAAAACATCCACTTGACAACTCCCGCCCCATCTGTTATGGTTTAAGAAACTGAACACAGTTCCTCAGGGCGGGGTGGAATTCCCCACCGGCGGTGACAGTCCGCGAGCGCTTCGGCGTTGATTCGGTGCGATCCCGAAACCGACAGTATAGTCTGGATGGAAGAGGATGACGGTATCACTGCGCCCTGAGTCTATGCTCAGGGCGTTTTTTCTGGAGGTATCGACTATGTCCGATAAAAAAGTGAAAAATCTTGTGATCCTTGCCATGCTTTCCTCGATCGCCTACGTCATGGTGTCCCTGATCCGGGTCCCGGTGGTCCTGTTCCTGAGCTATGAACCCAAGGACGTGATCATCACCATCGGCGGTTTCCTGCTGGGCCCTCTGGCCTCATTCGGGATCAGCCTGATCGTTTCTCTGCTGGAAATGGTCACCTTCAGCCAAACCGGTCCCATCGGAGCCCTGATGAATCTGCTGTCCTCCTGTAGCTTCGCCTGCACCGCCGCCCTCATCTATAAAAAACGACATACCCTTTGGGGCGCGGTGCTGAGCCTGCTTTGCGGTTCCGTGGTCATGATCTGCGTCATGCTCCTTTGGAACTATCTGATCACCCCCTTGTACATGGGTGTCACCCGGGAGCAGGTGGTGGGCCTTCTCCTGCCCGCCTTCCTTCCCTTCAACGCCCTGAAGGCTGGTCTCAACACCGCCTTCACCCTGTGCCTGTATAAGCCCTTGGTCACCGCACTGCGGAAGACCGGTCTGATCGCATCCCAGCCTCAGACCAAACGCACCTCCCGTCTGGGCCTGTACCTCTTCGCCGCCGCTCTGCTGGCCGCCTGTATCCTCTGTCTTTTGGTCCTGCAGGGCAAATTATGATCTGCCGGCATACCACCGAACGCAACAACGCCGCTGTCACCCACGACAGCGGCGTTTTCCTATTTGCGGTCACAGACCATCCGTGCCCGGCAACACCGGAGCCACCGGACGGGGCGGCATCCCATCGTCCTTATCCCTGCAAAGGAACAGAACGACAGCCTGCGCGATGCCGCCGCAGAAGATGCTCAGAAGCAAAAACGGTACGGCGTTCTTCGGCTCCGCCGACTGGTACAGATCATACAGCGCCAGATATGACAGGATACTGCACCAGATCCCCAACCCTGAGAGCAGAGCGAACCAGCCGAAATACCCCAAAAGCACCAACAGGACCGACCATCCCCCCAAGCTTTCCGTCAACAGCATTGCCACGAGCATAAAAAACACGAACAGCACCGGCAGTATCATCACCGCCACGCTCAGTCCCACCAGCAGTTTCCTTTTGTTCCGGCGGACCCCCTTGGTCACATATTGATACTGATCGGAGATACACCCCAGCACCCAGGAGCTTCCCAGCGGGATCCATGCCAGCCACGGGTTCCGGATCCCCCGCCGCCGGGCCATGGTATACAGTCCATAGCCTTGCAGGACATACTGCAAAATACACAGCCCCAATATGGCAAACCAAAACACGATATAGAACAAAAAGAAACCGATCAGAAATTCCATATCTCTCCCTCCTTTGGCATATCATACCACGATCCCCATCATTATGCAACACACTTGACGTTCCGGCCAGATCCATATACAATGACAGCAAGCAGATCCCAACATACGAAAGGAGCGGTCTCTATGCTGTATTGCCCCAACTGTTACCTGTTGACCCCCGAAGCGGAATGCCCAATCTGTGGCAGGCATCCCCTGTTCGAGCCGGAAGCACAGGACTACGTCTTCCTGACGGAGGAAGGCTCCATGTGGTCCACAGCCATGGGAGATCTTTTGAAAGACAACGGCATCCCCTTCGCCACCAGGAACACCCTCGGTGCCGCTCTGGCTGCCAAGATCGGTCCGGCAAAGGAACGGATCCACTTCTACGTCCCCTATGCCCATTACGACACCGCCAAAACCTTGGTCTCCGACTTCTTCTCCGCCGAACCCATCTTCGATGAAGACACACTAAGTTGATACAGGATGCCCCGTATGGACACGAAGGTCCATACGGGGCATCAACGATTTTTTACATATCACCCTGCCAGGGCTCCACAGGCGCGGCCACAGGCTCCACCACCCGGCGGGGCGGCATACCGCCATCCTTGTTCCGGCAGATGAAGACCAGGATCGCGTTGACGATACCGCCGATCAGGATGCTCAGCACCAGATACAGGACCGCGTTGTCAGGCTCAGCCGAGCGGAACAGATCGAACTGTGCCATGTACACCAAAATGCTGTACCATACAGACACCGCGAACATCACCAAAGCCAACAGCATGATGCCCAGCGCACCGGTCATCATGTGGTCCCCGTTCCTCTGCGCGATGATCATCGTGACCATGAACGCGGTGTACAGGCCCAGAAGGACCACCATGATCACATTCAGCCACATCAGCAGAGTCCGCTTGTTCTTATTGAGGCCTCTGGCCACGTACTGATACTGATCGGAGATGCAACCCATGATCCAGACGTTGCCCACAGGCACCCAAGCCAGCCAAGGCTTGGAGATCCCACGGCGCTTGGCGATCGTGTACAGACCCAAGCTCTGGAAAATATACTGCACCAGACTCAGCCCCAGCATCACGAAACAAAACACCAGATAGATCGCGACCACTCCTGCAAGTGCTTCCATAACTAATTTCCTCCTGTCTCTTTCTCAATATGGGACGGTCATTCCACCGTGCCCTGCCAGCCCGTCTGAGGCAGTTCCTGCATCACAGGCTCCACCACCTGCCGGGGCGGCATACCATCGTCCCGGTCCTTGCACACCAGGATCAGGATACCGGTGAGGATACCGCCGATCAGGATGCTCAGCACCAGATAGATCGTCGCGTTCTTGGGCTCCGCGGAAGCATACAGGTCATACAGCGCCATGTAATAGACGATGGTGTACCAAATGCCCAGCGGCACCAACAGCAACGCCAACCCAAGGATCCCCAGGATGCCGCCGAGCAGGGACTGCAGCATTTGCTGTTCATCCATGATCACATCCTGGATGAGGACAGGCTACGGACCGCGCCCACCGTATTGGACAGAAGAAGAAGGTGTGCGTCGTGAAACTCATATCGGAGGATTCCGTCGAAG
>JAFNXT010000133.1 GCA_017378975.1 Oscillospiraceae bacterium | reverse complement strand
GTTGGAGAACGCGGAATAGCTCCGGCTCCCGTCCACGTCCCGGAAGGCCCGGACCTTATAATAATAGGTCACGCCCTCGGTGAGCCCCTGATTGGTATAGGTCCGCACCGCCCCGCCGCTGACGGTCTTGACACAGGTCCAGCCGCCGTCCGGGTCTGTACTGCGGTAGAGCTGATAGCCCGTGGCTCCCTCCACAGCGGTCCACTGGACCCGCATGGCGGTCCGTTGCTGACTGTAGCAGTATTCCAGCACAGGGGCCGACAGGGCCTGGAGCTCCTTGGCCTTGATGGTGAAGGAGCTCTCATGGAAGACCACCCGGCCCTCATGGAGGAAGGAAGCCGCCTCCAGCCGCACCGTATGCTTCCCGGCGGCCAGCTTGGAGAAGGTCAGATCCTGATTGATGGAGGTGGTCTGGAGCTCCACGGAGGTGGTCATCTCATCGGAGAAGGTCCATGTGGTGTAGAGCTTCCCGTCCAGATAGCCATAGATCGCCTTCATGGGATAGTTGGAGGTGACCTTGCCCTTCACGGGCTGGGACTTGGCCTCCAGCAGCGCCCCGTCCGCCGGGACGAAGTTCGCCACCGACACCTCCAGCGGTGTCGCCCGGAGGAAGGTCAACTGAGCCTCCGGCACATAGAGGTCACGGCCATCCACCCGGACCACCAGCCAGCGTTGGCCGTGGGCGTTCTCCACCCGACCAAGGACAGTCACCTCCTGCCCCGCGGTCAAGGTCACATCCGATGCCCCGGCAGAGGTGTAGGGGCCGTCCGCCTTGGGCACATACCGGTCGGTGACAGCGTAGAGGCCCATGGCGCTCCGGTCCAGCGTCTTCTCCCAGTTGAACTCCGTGCCGCACGCGCCGCACTTGCCCAGCGCGTCATAGGCATGGTCACAGGGCACATACAAAGCATCGTAATATGTATCGGTAGGCTGGACGATATGGGCCAGATACCGGCTCTTGCCGGAGAGCTGGTTCTTGTTGAAATCAGCCCAGTCCCGGACGGTGACCCGGACGATGCCCTGCCCGTCGGCGTTGCCTTCGAGATAAGTGACCGTTTCGGCATCATAAGCCAGGATCAGGAAGGAGTGACCGGAGCTTCCGTCATAAGCGCCGCTGGCGTTGGTGGTGGTCCGCACATAAGCGCCGCACCGCACGCCCGCGTCCCGGAGGAGCTCACAGGACAGCGTGGACAGTCCACCGGCCACCGCCACCCGGGAATGGGCGAAGGAATTGCCATGACCCACCCACTCATTGAACAGCTTATTGTAAGCGGCATTGGCATAGATGTAGCACTGCCAGCCGGAGATCCCGTTGCCGGTGGTGTTGCTCCGGACATAGAACTGGGTGTCCTTGTTCATGACGTAGCCCAAAGGCATGGAGACCTCATTGGTATAGCCGCTGTTGGAGTAGATGTCGATATCACCGGAGAAGACCCCATCCAGAGCGTCCGCCAGCGAAGAGATCCGGGTGAACTGCGCGCCGGTGATCTTGGACGGCGAGGTGATGGTCGTCGCCGCCAAACCGGGGATCGCCAGCGAGATCACCGTGACCAGCGCCAGCAAACAGGCCAGCCACCGGCGGAGCGAAATATGTGTGTCGGTCATGAGGTCCTCCTTATAAAAACAAGTGTATACACAGTCATTATAAGCGATCTGCCCCAGATCTGTCAAGAAACAACTACTTCCAACAAAGTCTCCTCGCCCCCTCATTTCTGAGGGGGGACGTCCGTCCTCCTCACGCGTCGCTTCCGCTGTCCCCGACCGCCCCCTGGATCTCCAGCAGTTCCACCACCTGCTGTCCCCGGGCGGTGAGGGCCATGCTCCCCTGTACGGGCCACCGGGGATCGGCCGCCACGCCCTTCAAAGGCTGGCGGTAATCGATGTCCACCAGCCCTTTCTTCTCCAGCAGCCGCAGGATCTGGCTGTACGCCTCCAAACTGTAAGCGTCCTCCTCCAGATACACCGGCGTATCCTCATCGGCTCGCCGGCACACGGGCAAAAAAGGGATCTGAGCCAGCGTCATCAGCATATCGATCTCCGGCCGGGTCAGGGTCAGCTCCCTTGCACAGCCCCCACACCCACCGGAACAAGATCCACGACTGGACATAAAAACTACCTCCAAACCATTTTCCTGCATCATACCAACCAAACCCCGTCCCGTCAAGAGGCTCCCCCACCGCAAATTTTCCGCAAAATCATCTTGGAGAACCGCCCATCATGTGATATGATGATAGACGAGGTGCATCGACATGGAAGAAAAGAACGATACATTCGAAAACGAGAAGCCCGTCTACGTCCCCCGGCCCAAGTGGCAGGTCTGGGCGGCCCGGGCAGGACTGGTGATCATGATCATCTGCATCATCCT
>JAFNXT010000132.1 GCA_017378975.1 Oscillospiraceae bacterium | reverse complement strand
TACCGTCCGTCAGTTTGGCGTAGACCTTGAAATACACCGTATCACCCAGATGGGCGGCAGGGACGCTCTCAGACTTGACCATGTACACCGTGCCGTTGGTGATATAGCCGGGCACCGTCCCGACCGCGTCATCCATGGTAGCGGCGTCGTTACGGGAGGACAGGAGCATCAGCCCCATCTCTTCCACGTCAGAGATATCCGCCACAGAGTAGTAGACATTATAGATGATCTCATCCTCGAAGGACAGGGTGGGATACAGCATGGTCAGACCCGGATCTGCCACAGCATCGGGATCCTTGGCACCGCAGGCGCAGGTGCCATCCACATAACTGTGGCCCACGGTCTCACCGCAGACGTTACAAACGCCGTCCGCATCATGACCGGGATGCTCACACTCCTTGACCACATAGCTCAGGGTGTAGGTATCGTTGCCGTTGTCCACCAGATAGAAGGTCACTTCCCGGTCACCGGGCACATACAGCTTCTCCGCGGTGATGCCCGTGTTGGTATTGTACAGCGTAGCGGCGGTCACATCGTAACCCAGCCAGCCGTTGGTCATGTACCAGTCCATGTTGTCATGGGACTTGACAGCCACATAGCTGTCGCTGGGGAAGGTGGCGACCAGAACGCCGTTTTCAAACTTGTACTGGCCCAAATTCTGATAATCGCCTTCACAGCCGTAATCGGAATCATTGATCCAGCCGAAGAGGTAGTATTCCTTCAGGGGCTTGTGATAGCCGCAGTGTTTGCACACATTGTTCTGATACTTGTGGGCACAGACAGAGCCGCAGACAGCGCAGGTCCCTTCCTCCCAGCGATGAGCGCAGACCAGACCGCAGCCCTCACAGGTGCCGAAGGCCCAGCTGATGTGCTCACAGACCTCGTCGCAGTTGGAGCAGGTGCCGTTCTGCCAGCTATGCTCACAACCGGCGGCCACATAGCTCAAGGTCAGGGTGCCGTCGTCATTGACCTTCAGGGTGAAGGTGATCTCCCGGCCTCTGGGGACACGAAGCTTGTCGGCGTTCCCGATGGTACCGGTCTCATGGAGGGTCACGGAAGTGGCATCCCCCTGATAACCTTCGGTCATGTACCACTTGTAGTTGCCGCCCGTCTTGACAGCAACGTAGCTGACCTGAGAGAAGGTGGCTACCAGCTTGCCATCGACGAACTTGTACTGCCCCATGTTGTCGGCATCTTCCTCACAGGCGTAGTTGGCGCCGTTGATGAAGCCGAAGAGATAGTAGTCCTTGATGGGCTCCGCCATGCCGCACTGGGTGCAGAAGCCATCAACAAAATCATGAGAACAAACCGTACCGCAGGAGGAGCAAGTACCGTTCGTCCATGTATGATCACCCATGGTCGCATCCTTCAGCTTGTACTGGGTCCGGGTCTCCACCTTGCGGGTCCCGGAGGCCGTTGCAACATTGGTGCTCCAATCGGACCAGTCCGTCCAACGCTCATAGGTGAACAGTTTTTTATAAGAAGTGTAGTCCTGCTGATATACCTCCGTCACAAAGAACCAGTTGGAGTAATGGTTCGGGCAAGCGGAATTGGAGGTCTTATAGCTCATATCGCTGTGATCGCAGGTGTAATTCCCAGGATCCGTGGTATCGTAATATGCATGGAAGATCGTATGGGTACTGCTCTTGTTGGCGTAGGAGTATCCGTTGGCATCAGAGCTGCTGCACCAGTGATAGTACAGATATCCCACGTGCCCATCCGGACCAGTCACCGTTTTGGTGGTGTCAGTCTCTGTAGAAGTGACCTTGGACTTGTTATACTGGCTGTAGATGGAACTTCCGGTATCGAAGCCGGCAGGCCAACTGGGGACATACTTGACAGAACCGGTACCACTCTGCACCCATTCGCTGGACTTTAGCGTATACCCCGCAAGACTGGTCGCATAGGAAGTCTGGGTCTGATAGTCAGAGTACCGATACTGCGTTCTGGTATCGAACAGACTGGCATCCATTCCGGACGGGATCTCATCGAGCCACTGAGATGCCATCTCATCTGCGGTCATGATGTAGTTGTCGCCACAACCGGTACAGGTCATGGTGTACTTTGCATAGGAGGAGCAAGTCGCATCGGTCTTGACTGCATGATACTTATGACCGGTAGCCGGCAGTGTGACCATTTCCACATTGCCGCAGGCGGAGCAGGTCCGCTTCTGGTGACCGTCCGCCGTACAGGTCGCCTTCACCGTGGTCCAGCCACCGTAGCTGTGACCGTCGCCACCGTTGGCGACTTCCTTGACCAGACCGCACTTGGAGCAGGACTGGACCGCAACACCGGGATCCGTACAACTGCCCTTGACGATGTCTGTCGTAGCGAAGTTATGAGAACAGGTAGTCTGATCCACGCTTTGGGAAACGACCACGAAGTACTCCTCCACAAGCCGGATCGTGCCCGTGTTAGACTTGAGGGTGGTGGCGCCCTCTGCATAATAGTTGGTGTATGTACAACTGATCTCATAGGTGTGGTCGCCTACCCCCACCTGATCAAAGGCTGTATTATAGTCGATGGCGCTGTTATCCAGCCTGTAGGAGAAGCTACCCACATTATCGGAATAGCCGGTGATGGCATTGCCTGAGGTGCCGAAGCCATCATAGATCCATACCGCCGCAGTATCGATCCGGTTATACTTGGACGCGATCTTGCCGTTGACATAGAACACCTGACCGCTGACATGACCATGGGGAACATCATAGTCCGTGATGCCGATGTCAGAAGTGATCTGCTCCACATATTCAGCGTCACCGCCGTAGATATAGCCGGTCTTACCGCCGGAGGCGGTGACGCGGTACCACAGGTTGCCGTAGGTGTTCTTGAACAGACCGGTGGCAGTATAGACCTTGCCGGAAGGCACAGTCTCGATGGTGACACTGTCGGGATCACTATCGATACTGCAGGGCTGAGTATTCACCACAGTTGCCGAGTCAGTAGTGCGGATCTTGCAGTGAGCTGGATAGTAGGTGCACTTGGAAGAATAGTCGAAATCCGCATTGGCTCTGGCCTTGGTGGAGAAGCTGGTGATACCGTCCAAATCGCCCTTGGTATAAAGAGCGGTCAAGGAGCCGGAGCCGTAGTCCGTACCGCTGGGGTCAGTCAGACCCAACTGACGGTCTACCACGTAGTAACCGGTGTTGGTGTAGTAACCGGGATGAGAGCCGTAACCGTAAGTACGCTGAGTTCCGTCATAGGCGTTGAAGGAGATACCAACGACGGTCTTCATAAAGGTATTATACTCGTTACTGCTGTTGGCACCGTACCCGATCAGCTGACAGCCCATGGAGTTACCGCCATAAGAAAGGGCATAGTTGACACCACGGGTGTGGATATTGATACCGTTACATCCGCCGGCATAGCCGGTAGAGCCGGAATACGGGGTATACCAGCCATTGGAACAGCTGGTGGTATGGGCCGCATAATTGCCGTTGTGATCAACGGTACTCATCTTGTAGATACCGTCCAGGATGGTGGTAGAGCTGTTATACTCATTGCCCACGGTGACATAGTTAGCATCATCCGGGATGGAGCAGCATTTCTCGCTGTAGAATACGATGGAAGCATTACCGCTGGAATTGAGCTTCACAACGATACACACCGCCTGCATACGGGTCTGACCGTAGCCATCCACATAGGGATAGGTGTCATAATAGTCAGAACCGCCTTCGAACATGAACACGACCACATTGCCGTTGTTCAGCTGAGACTGGAGCGTGCTGTTGCTGTCGATATAATACCTCATCATCACATCGATATAGTTTTGACGGGCACTATTGGAGATAAAGCTGGAACAGGTCAGAGAACTCAGCCCCGACACAGCTTCAGCTTCCACTTCCGTCTGAGAAACGAAAGCAGGGATCATGCTGAGCACCAGACAGATGACCAGGATCATCGACCAGACACGTCTACCACTTATCCGCATATCATTGACCTCCTATTGACGATCGTGATGGCATAGGATCCATCCTTCCATCCCATACAAATCATACAACAGATCCCCTTCAAAATCAAGCATCACTTAGTGATATGTCCCGACTCACTTAGTGATATGTCCCGACTCGACAGCAATCAGCGTACGATCGTCTATTTCGAACGAACAGACCGCAAAAACAAAACCGATGCGTTATGATCCGCATCGGTTTGTTTCGTTCATCCACTGATCATATCAAGGAACTGATCCTCGGATAATATGGTGATGCCCAGTTCACGGGCCTTTCGCTCCTTGGAACCGGCATTCTCTCCTACCACCACGTAACTGGTCTTCTTGGAGACAGAGCCTACGGCTTTGCCGCCAAAATGCTCGATCCGTTCGGTAGCCTCATCTCTGGTGAACTTCGTCAACGCACCGGTCAGGACGAAGGTCATCCCTGCGAAGCGTGCATCCGTGACCACACGTTTGCTCTCGAAATTCACCCCGGCCTGACGAAGTTTCTCCACCATGTTTCGGGATTGCTCCTGCCGGAACCAGTCGGCGATATATTCCGCTGTCACCGGTCCAACATCAGGCACGGCCGTCAATTCTTCCAGCGTCGCCGCCATCAGCGCATCCAAAGTCCCGAAATGGGATGCCAGCACCTTTCCTGTCTTTGCTCCCACCTGACGAATGCCAAGGGCGAAGATCAGTCGGCTCAGATCACGCTGTTTGCTATCTTCGATCGCGGCAAGGAGTTTCTTCGCCGCCGCATCACCGGACTTCCAAAGGCTCTTCAGTTCTTCCAAAGAAAGATGATAGATATCCGCCGGAGACTGGATGTGCCCTTTCTCAATGAGCCCTTCCACGATGGCAGTACCCAGTCCATCGATATCCATGGCGTCTCTGCTGACGAAATGGGCGATGTTCCGTGTGAGCTGTGCAGGACATTCCGCACCGGTACACCGCAGGAACGCACCATCCAGATCCTTCACCGTCGCCGCGCCGCAAACAGGACAATGCCCCGGCAACACATAGGGGACCGTCCCTTCAGGACGCTTAGCCTTCTCCACGGAAAGGATCTCCGGTATGATCTCACCGGCCTTTCGGATCTTGACCGTATCACCGATACGGATATCCCGTTCATCGATGAAATCCTGAT
The DNA here is from genome assembly GCA_017378975.1 of Oscillospiraceae bacterium. Classification (GTDB taxonomy): domain Bacteria; phylum Bacillota; class Clostridia; order Oscillospirales; family Oscillospiraceae; genus Faecousia. Next base: position 22,175 of record JAFNXT010000132.1, on the reverse strand, counting down.
TGTGGAGCGTGGCATTGGTGACGGTAGTACCTGCCAGCCGAACGGGCCGGACCACCGCCTTCGGTGTCAGCACACCGGTACGCCCCACCTGTACAACGATATCCTCTACCACCGTTTCTTTGATCTCCGGCGGATATTTATAGGCCACCGCCCACCGGGGCACCTTGGCAGTACTGCCCATCCGTTCTCTCAGAGAAAGATCGTCCGCCTTGATCACCGCGCCATCGATATCGCAGGAGAACGTCGCGCGCTCTTCATCGATCCACAGGACCCTATCCCGGATCTGCGCTACATCATCATAGACCCAAGAAGGGATCACCTTGAACTTAAGGTCTCTAAGGTACTCCAGTGACTGACGGTGGGTCCTGAACTCTACGCCTTCGGCAAGCTGGACATTGAAGATATAGGCATCCAGTCCCCGCTTTGCCGCGATCTTGGGATCGAGCTGACGCAATGAACCTGCCGCCGCGTTCCGGGGATTGGCGAACAGGGGCTTCCCTTCTGCCTCCTGCCGTTCGTTGAGGGCATGGAAGGTCTGCTTGGGCATGAACACCTCACCACGAACGATCAAACGGGCAGGAGCCCCCTCCAGCGTCATGGGGACAGAACGGATGGTTTTGATATTCTCCGTCACGTCCTCTCCTACAGATCCATCGCCACGGGTGGCGCCCCGAACGAACCGACCGTCCACATATTCCAAAGCCACCGAAAGTCCATCGACTTTCGGTTCAACAGAAAAGGCAGTCCCGGGCTCTGTCTTCTCAAGGAACCCCATCAGTTCTTCCATGGAAAACACATCCTGAAGGCTCATGAGCGGTACGGGATGCTCGACCTTGCTGAACTGGCTCAGGGCCTCTCCGCCCACTCGTTGCGTCGGGGAATCCGGATGCCGCAGTTCGGGATGGGCCGCCTCCAGCTCCTCCAGTTCCCGCAGCAACCGGTCATATTCAAAGTCCTGCAACTGGGGATCATCCAAAACATAGTAACGATGGTTCGCTTCCAAAAGGATCTTCGTCAGTTCCTCTATCCTGTTTTTCGCTTCCATAGGACCCTCCGGTTTGTAAAAATGTATCGGGCACGTCGCCCACGATGATGGTCTCAGCCACCACTACTTCACTGCTGACCGTAAAGATATCCGTCTGTCCAAATACGAGCACCGCAACATCCACGCTCACACGCATATTTAGCTTATGGAGCGTCTGATTGATACCAGCCTGAGAAAAAGCGCTGGAAAAACTGGCATCGGAATTGCGGATCGATATGATCTGCACCGGGATCACGGGCCCCCTCCCGGAGAGGAATTCCGGAAGGAACAAGCTCCCCAGAGGTATCCCCAAATGGGTCTGATCCAGAGCAAGGATCTCGTCATTGATCAGCTGTAATGTATCCGTCTTCAGCCGGTTCACTTCGCTCATATTGGTCTTCAGGGCAGTGATGCGACCATCCAGATCTTTTTCAAAATATACGATCCTGTCATAGTGGATGTCGCCCTTCTCGATCAGACCATCGACTGCATCATTGATCAGATCCGAAGTCGCGTTCATGATCTGTATCTGAGCCAGCTCACGGATCGGCTGGTTATACTTGTTCCGAAACACCATCATCGCTACAGTCAACGCGATCGTCAAGACGATAGCCCTTCGGATCCAACGTTTCCAGGACCGCACCATAACGCCCCCCTCTCATAGGAGCATATGAAGCGGTGGATGATGATATCACAACTTTTTCATATGGGCCGAAGCCGTCCTTGCCATGAGTTTCTTGGTGCCCACCTGATCGAAGGCGATCTCCAGCAAAGCATCTCCGCTCATCTCCAGTACTGACAGCACCATGCCGGTCCCGAAGGCAGTATGCTGGACCATATCCCCCTTGGACAGCTTCAAATAGCTGGCAGGCTGTGCAGGCTTCTGGCTCCGTTCTCCAAGTACAGAACGGACAGGCATCCTCTGGGCCGGACGTTGGGGCGCGACCGACCGCTGGAAGCCTCCCTTATGGACGGTACAGTCCTCCGGGATCTCCCGAAGGAACCGGGAAGCCAACGCACCGTTGGTACGTCCGTAAAGCATCCGCTGTTTGGCGTGACAGATGGTCAGGGTCTCTTTGGCTCGGGTGATCGCAACATAGCAAAGACGCCGCTCCTCCTCCATCTCATCATGCTCACCGATGGCACGCATCCCGGGGAACAAGCCATCCTCGAAACCAACCAGATACACATGAGGGAACTCCAAGCCCTTGGCAGAATGCATGGTCATCATGACCACAGCATCGTCCCCTTCGTTGTACTGCTCCAGATCCGTATAAAGGGCGATCTCTTCCAGAAACCCTGCCAGAGAAGGGTCCTCCGCATTTTCCACATAAGAGCGGATACTGGACCGGAGCTCCTTGATATTCTCCAAACGGGTGATGTTCTCATCCGTGGGTTTCAATTCCAGCATAGCGGCATACCCGGTCATCTCCATGACCTTGTCATAGAACTCAGGCAGCTCCATACCATCCTCCAGCATCTGCGCCAGCTCCTCGATCATCACGGTGAACTTCATGAGCTTCGCCGCAGACTTCTCCAGCGGACCGTAGGAGTAAGGATCACTGACCACATTGTAAAGAGGTATCCCCTCCGCCTGCGCCAGCCGCTCTGCCGTATCGATGGTCTTGGGACCCAACCCTCTGGGAGGGTCATTGATGATCCTCTTCAGCCGAAGATCATCCGCCCGGTTATTGATCACGCAAAGATAGCTGAGCATATCCTTCACTTCCGCCCGGTCAAAGAACCGGGTACCACCGATCACCTTGTAGGGGATGCCGTTACGCTTCAGGGCATATTCCAGCGCGTTGGACTGGGCATTGGTGCGGTAGAGGATCGCGTTGTCCGAGAAACGACCGCCTCTGGACCTGGCCAGGATCTGTCCTGCGACGAAATTCGCTTCCCCATCCTGATCCGCCGCCTCATAGATCACCACGGGATCTCCTGTGCCGTTGGAGGTCCACAGCCGCTTCCCCTTCCGCCCAAGATTGTGGGCGATCACAGAATTAGCCGCGTTGAGGATCGCTTGGGTGGAGCGGTAATTCTGCTCCAAACGGATCACCCGACTGCCCTTATACTGCTTCTCGAAATCCAGGATGTTCTCGATGGTGGCACCACGGAACCGGTAGATGCTCTGGTCGTCGTCACCGACCACGCAAATATTCTCATATCCCCCGGCCAGCAAGCTGGTGAGAAGATACTGCAAATGGTTGGTATCCTGATACTCGTCCACCAAAACGTACCGAAATTTACGTTGATAATAGGTCCTGATATCCTCATGCTCCTGCAAAAGCTTCACCGTCAGGAAAATGATATCATCGAAATCCAGCGCGTCATTGTCCTTCAGTCGTTTCTGATATGTTTTGAAGGCCTTCGCTATCTGGATCGCCCGGAGGTCATTGACCCCCTCTGCCCGTTCGAGCATCCGTTCCGGGGTCTGATACTTATCTTTTTCCCGACTGATCGCCCCCAACACATATTTCGGAGGGAAGGTCTTATCGTCGAGTCCCATCTCCTTCAGGATATCCTTGATCAGGCGCTCCGAATCAGAGGCATCATAGATCGTGAAATGGCTGGAATATCCCAACCGGTCGATGTTCCGGCGAAGGATCCTGCAACAGGCGGAATGGAAAGTCATGGCCCACACATCCTGTCCCTGTCCGTCAAGGAGCCTTGCCAGCCGTTCTTTCAGCTCATTGGCGGCTTTATTGGTGAAGGTGATCGCGATGATGCTCCACGGCGCCGCCGGCTCCACAGCACAGAGCCAGTCGGCACGGGCACGATCCGTATCACTGATGGGCTCCGCCAAAGCTGTGAGGAACCGGACATCCTCTTCTGTCACAGTATCCGGCACCAGATTGGAATCGCTTCCTGCGCCGAATCGGATCAGATTCGCGATCCGGTTGATCAGAACGGTAGTCTTTCCGCTTCCCGCACCGGCCAACAACAGCAAGGGGCCCTGCGTGGTCATGACCGCCTGCCGCTGCATCGGGTTGAGCTGAACGAACTGCCCTTCGATATATCTTCTTCTGGCCTCAAGGAAGCTCTTCGTGATATCACTTGTCATAGCTATTTCCATCCATTCGATATGATACCCTATTTTACATCACAGACCGCAAAAGGTAAAGAACGAATTTGGACCCACCGCATCCCGGTGGGTCCAAATGATCCTTATCCATATCAGGCCGGAGCCCGTCTTCTTCCTGTGTCGCTTTCATGTCCAGCCGCTTTTCATCAGGTCACGAAGGAGCCCTACTGCCTTCTTTTCAATCCTCGACACCTGCACCTGACTGACACCCAGGACCTTCGCGGTCCGTTCCTGTGTCAGATCATGGAAATAACGAAGGGTCACCACCATCCGTTCCCGTTCCGGCAACTGTCCGATCGCCTGCCGGAGCGCGATCTTCTCCAGCATCGACTCCTCAGGATCCTCACCGGTCAGGACCATTTCAAGGCAGAACCCTTCCTCACCCACGGGACGGTCCAGAGATCCCACCGCCGCTGTCGCGGTCTCCGCTTCGGCGATCTGTTCCGGCGTCAGTCCCGTTTGTCTGGAGATCTCCTGTAATGTGGGTTCTCTCCCCAACGCCCCCAACAGCCGGACCCTCATGGACTTGACCGTGGCGGCCTGTTCTTTCAGGGTCCTCGATACCTTCACTGCCCCGTCATCCCGGAGGAACCTGCGGATCTCCCCCGCGATCTTCGGTACGGCATAGGTAGAGAACTGTGTCCCGAAGGAAAGATCGAACCCCTCCACCGCTTTCAAAAAGCCCAAACACCCCAGCTGATACAGATCTTCCGTTTCCGTGCCACGTCCCACGAAACGTTTTGCCACAGACCAGATCAGCCCGGAATTCTCCAGGATCAGGGTCTCCCCTGCCTTCCTGTCACCGGACTGGGCCGCCCGGATCAGTTCTTCCGTCCGACTCATTTCCTGCGCTGGAGCTTACGACGCATATGTACCGTGGTCCCCTTCCCCGGCTCCGAGGTGATATCCAGCGCCGTCATGAAGCTCTCCATGATCGTGAACCCCATACCACTGCGGTCCGTCCCCCCGGTGGTGAACATAGGCCGCCGGGCCTGTTCGATATCTCCGATCCCCACACCCTTGTCCTTCACCACGATATCCAGGGTCTGCCCCTTCAGGATCCTGCAACGGACCGTCACGATCCCCAGCTGGTCTGGATAAGCATGGACGATGCAGTTGGTCACCGCCTCAGATACCGCTGTCCGGATATCCCCCAGCTCCTCCATGGTGGGATCCAGTTGAGCCGCGAAGCAGGCCACCGCCGAACGGGCGAAGGCTTCATTGCTGGACTTACTGGGGAATTCCAGCGTCATATGGTTCTCGAATTTCATGATACCGCCTCCTTGATCTTCACTAATTTGTCCACCCCGGATGCCCGGAACACCTTCATCGGCTGTTCCGCCAGACCTGTGAGCATCAGGGTCCCCTCGATCTGCGCCATGCAACGCAGAGCATTGATCACCACCGCGATCCCTGAGGAATCCACGAAGCTGACCTCCCCGAAATCCAACACACACACCAGCGGCGTATAGGCCTCGATCTTAGCCGCGATAGACTGGATATACCGTTTGGCACAATGGTGATCGATCTCTCCGGTAAGGGCCACAGTCAAATGACCGTCCTGCAGGAAACTCGTAAATTGCATGATCTGCTGCCTCCTTCAAAAATTGCAACGATAGTATAAAAAATACCGACTGTATTTACAGTCGGAATCAGGAATCGGAAAAAATAAGGAGGGACCAAAGTCCCTCCCCAAGATCACACACGGATCAATTCATATTCTCTGGTGCCATACCCCAGCTCTGCGGCGGCCTCCACGGTATGGATACCGTTACGGGTCTCGATCCGCTCCACCAGATGATCTCTGCCCGGATCGGTCGATGCGTAGACCAGATCCACACAGGCCTGATCGATGGCGATGGGGTCGGTGGAAGCAAGGATGCCGATGTCAGCCATGCAGGGATCCTCCGCCACCGCACAGCAGTCGCAATCCACGGACATGTTCATCATCACGTTGATATACACGATCTGCCCCTTGAAATAGTCCACCACAGACCCGGCAGCATCAGCCATGGACTCCAGGAACAGGTCATGTTCCGCCGTCCAGATCTTCTCCGGCTCGCCGGCACCATGGATGTAGGCCTTGCCGAAGGAAGAAGCCACACCGATGGACAGTTGCTTCAGGGCACCGCCGAAGCCACCCATGGGATGTCCCTTGAAATGGGAAAGCACCAGCATGGAATCATAACTGACGATATCCTTGCCCACGAAATTCTTTTTGATCACCTTACCGTCAGGGATCGCCAGCTCCAGATCCGGCCCCTCCGCATCCAGAAGGTCCACAGGGAAATACCGGCTCCAGCCATGGTCCGCCAAAAGACGCACATGGCGGCCCGTCTCGTTCCGCTCACCGGCGTAAGCAGTATTACACTCTACCACCGTACCCTGTACATGGTCGATGATCGGCTTCCAGAATTCCGGCTTCAGGAAATTCTGGTTGCCCTTCTCGCCGGAATGGAGCTTGATCGCCACCTTGCCCGGCAGGGGCTTCCCCACCATCCGGAACAACTCCAGCACCTTATCCGGGGTGATCACCGGACTGAAATAGACCTTTGCGCTCATGATATGACCTCCTTGACAAGTATTTTCTTTCAGTATAACATAAAATTTGAAAAAAGCAATTTGGAACTGAGCAATATTTTCCCCGATCCCGTTATATAGGTGAGGAGGTGATCCGTATGTCTGACAAAGGCCTTACACAGTATGAAGCCTACCTGCGAGGCGACGAATATGCGCTGGAGGAACTGGTACATAGATATTCCGACCCATTGATCCGGTACATCTACTGCTTCGTGCAGGATGCGTCCACCGCAGAGGAACTCATGGAAGACACCATCGTCACGCTGATCATGAAACGGAAGCGGCTGGATACCGGTGACAAGCTCCATGGCTACCTTTACAAGATCGCGCGGAACAAAGCGATCGACCATCTGCGCTGGCGTAAACGCTTCGTGCCGCTGGAGGATCTTCAGAACGTACTGTCTACCGGGAGCCTCGAAGACGACCACGCCCGTCGCGCGAGGGATGAAGCCGTCTATGCCTGCATCCAGGCGCTCCCGTCACAGTACCGACAGATCCTGCACCTGACCTGGTTCGAGGGCTTTTCCCTGCCGGAGTCGGCAAAGATCATGGGGAAGTCCGCCAAACAGATATACAACCTCCATACCCGTGCCAAAGCCGCACTCAAATCGACTCTGATCAAGGAGGGGATCGATCATGAAGACCTATGACGAGCGTTCCCGTGATATCCGTACCAAACTCGAAAAAAAGCGAAAACAACGGTCCGTCACTACAACCATCCTGTCCCTTACCTGCTGTCTGCTTCTGGTAGCCGGCATCTGGGCCATCCCCCGACTGTCCGCACCGGTATCCCCCACCGGAGACTACAGTGAACTGGTGACACACCTCCAGACCCTCATGGCCCCCGCCGCCAACGGGACACCCAAACCCGAGATCCCGGACGATGGCATCATGGAAGATTTCATGGCCGGCGTTACAACTCCGGGCGAAGCACCGCCTATGGGCATGCCGGAGTCCGACAATTTATCCCCCGAATACGGCCAGACCACCACCGAGATCACCGACTCACAGGTTGCCGGTGTGAAGGAAGCAGACATCATCAAGCGTACCGATCGCCATATCTTCTATCTGCGTGGCGGAGAACTGTCTGTCTATTCCATCGGGAAGGAAGCTTCCCGTCTTCTGGGCACCTATGACATCCGGAGCGAAGCCCGGGAGGGGTTGCGGATCTACACCCACGAGACCCAGATGTATCTGTCTCAGGACGGGACCCGTATCATCATCCTGACGGACTGTTACGATGATGTGATCAATGAGCGGTACCTGTACTGCCTGTCTTTGGACGTGACCGACCCCGAAAAGATCATTCGGTCCGGCGAGCTGTGTCTGACCGGTGCCCATAACACCTCCCGTGTGATCGGCGACCGGCTGTACGTCCTGTCCACTATGTATGTGGACTACTACGCCGACTGGGATGACCCCAGCACCTTCCTGCCGGGCTACGGCCAGTCCGGCGATATGACCTACCTTCCCGAGGTCAGGATCTCCATCCCCGAAAAGCCCACCACTGCCATGTATACCGTCGTGACTGCCGTGGATACGAAGGATCTGTCCGTGGAAGACTCCATCGCGGCGCTGTCCTATCACGGCCCCGTGTATATGTCCCGTGACAACATCTATCTCACCCGGCCCCTCCGGCAGGATACCGAGACAGATGCAGGGACCCTTTCCCAGACCTTCACCCAGATCTGCCGCATTTCCTTCAAAAACGGGCTGAAGATCGAAGGGGAAGCTTCCGTCTGCGGCATCCTGAAGGACCAGTACAGCATGGATGAATATGACGGCATGCTCCGGGTAGTCACCACCGAACGCTCCAGCGGTCTGACGGTGAAGGAGGACATCGACGGCGTGGCTGTCGATGACAGCATCGCCACCTATCGTACCATCCCGGCCAACGCCAACCTCTATTGCATCGACTTGACCGACCACAGCATCCGCTCCTCCGTGATCCGGTTCGCTCCCGACGGTGAGACCGTCCAGTCGGTCCGATTCGACGGGGATAAAGCCTATGTCTGTACCTCTCTGGTGCTCCAGGATCCCGTGTTCTTCTTCGACCTTTCCGACCCGGACCATATCACCTTCAAAGACACCGGGACCATCGACGGCTACTCCATGTCTCTGGTGGACTTCGCCGACGGCTTCCTCATGGGCATCGGTTACGGCGATGATTTCAGCACCCTGAAGATCGAGATGTACCGGGAAGGCCAGACCGCCGTGGAGTCCCACTGTGTCTACGAACTGGAAAACTGCAGCTTCTCCTCAGACTATAAGTCCTACTATATCGACCGTCAACAGCAGCTGATCGGTCTGGGCGTGGATGACTACGTCCGTGGCACACGGTATATCCTGCTCCACTTCGACGGCTATGAGCTGATAGAACGTTTGGACCTGCCCCTGTCCGGAAACCCTGCCGGTATGCGGGCCGTGGTCATCGACGGCTACGCGTATATGCTGGGTGAAGGATTCCTGGTAACGAAACTGAGCTGATACCTGTTATCCCCATGCAATAAAAAACCTGTCATCGCAAAGCCCCGACCGGGCCATATGCGATGACAGGTTTTTTCACTCATGACGCTTCCGAAGCTTCCGGAACTTCACGAAAAACACGGCTGTGGTCACTGCCGCCGCAAAGATGTCACTGACAGGCTCCGCCAGGAACACAGCGAACACCTTGTCCCGGAAGAACAGCGGCAATACGAAGATCATAGGGATCAAAAGGATCAGCTTTCGCAGACAGGCAAGGAACAAGCTGATCTTCGCCTGCCCCAGCGCCACGAAGGACTGCTGACAGCTGAGCTGGAAGCCCACAGAGAAGATACCGCACAGGAAGATCCTCATGGCCCAGGCGGTATAAGCCACCAGATCACCGTCACTGGTGAAGATACCGGCAAAAAACGAGGGGAACAGCATCACCAGTGCCCAAAAGCTCACGGCATGACCCACACAGATCAAAAACTCATACCGGAACGCCTGCTTCACCCGGTCCATTTTCCCTGCGCCAAAATTGTAGCTGATCAGAGGCTGCGCTCCCTGACAGATGCCCTGCAAAGGCATGGTCACAAGCTGATTGATACTGGTGAGCACCGTCATAGCCCCAACTGCCAGATCGCCGCCGAACCGGGACAGGCTGGAGGTGAAGCTGACAGACAGGATGCTTTCCGTAGAGACCATGACGAAGGTGGAGATGCCCAGCCCAAGACAGGGCAGTATGACCTTCGGCTCCAGCCGCATACGGGCCCAACTCAGCCGCAGAAGAGTGCGTTCCCCCGTCAGGAACCGAAGGACCCAGACCGCGCTCACCGCCTGAGAGAGCACCGTCGCCAGAGCCGCGCCACGGACACCCAAATCCAGCAGGAAAATGAAGATGGGATCGAGCACGATGTTCGTGATGGCACCGATCACCGTGGTGAGCATACTGAATTTGGCGAAGCCCTGGGTGGTGATGAAGGGATTGGTCCCCATGACGATCAGCACGAACACACTGCCAAGGATGTAGATCTTCCCGTACTGGAGCGCATATCCGATCGTATCTTCGCTGGCTCCGAACATCCAAAGCAAGGGCTCGGCGGCGAACCAAAACACCACCGTCAGCACCACCGACAGGATCAGGAGCAAACTGAAGCAATTCCCGAGGATCCGCTCCGCCTCCTGTCGCTCGCCCTTACCCATGGCGATCGCCGCACGGGGCGCGCCGCCGGAGCCGCAAAGCATAGCGAATGCGGTCAGAAGCATGAGGACCGGAGTGAACAACCCCACACCGGTCAGCGCCGTACCGCCGATCCCTTCCATATGGCCGATATAGATCCTGTCCACCACATTATAAAGCAGGTTCACCACCTGCGCCACCACAGCAGGGACCGCCATCCCCAGCATCGCCCGACCGACACTGCCCTGTCCCATGTCACGTTCTTTCTTCAATGACTACACCTCCCATTTTCGTTTATCATACCGCATCCCCGGCTTTTTCGCAAGTCCCGGAAAAGATCGTTGTAAAGTGGCTGAAATGGTGGTATACTATGTGATATATGAAAATGGGAGGATCACAGGATGTGCACCGCTGTGAGCTATCAGGCCGGAGATCACTATTTCGGCAGGAATCTTGACCTGGAATACAGCTATCATGAGACCGTCGCGATCGTCCCAAGGAGATATCCGCTCCACTTCCGGAAGCGGCCTGCCATGGACACGCACTATGCCATGATCGGCATGGCCACCGTTGTGGATGGCACGCCCTTGTTTTATGAAGCCACCAACGAAAAAGGGCTGAGCATGGCAGGACTCAATTTCCCGATCAGTGCCCGGTATCTCCCTCCTGAGGACGGTGCCGTGAACATCGCTCCCTTCGAGTTCATCCCCTGGATCCTTGGCCAGTGTGCCTCTGCCGATCAGGCAGAAGAGGCTCTGAAGGACCTTCGGTTGGTAGATATCCCTTTCAGCAGTTCTCTGCCCCTGACACCTCTGCACTGGATGATCTGCGACCGTGAGCGGTCCATCATCGTCGAACCCATGGCCGACGGGATCCGCATCTTCCATGATCCGGTGGGTGTCCTGACGAACGAACCGCCCTTCGACCATCATCTGAGCCGACTGACGGACTATATGGGGCTGACTCCCGAGCTGCCCCACGATACGTTCTCCCGGGACCTCCACCTGATCCCCTACAGCAATGGCATGGGTGCCATGGGTCTGCCCGGGGACTTCTCCTCCGGTTCACGGTATATCCGTGCCACCTTCGTGAAGCTGAATTCCATATCGGCGGACGATCCGGCCTCCGGGGTCAGTCAGTTCTTCCACATCCTCTCCTCCGTCGCCATGCCCCGTGGCTGTGTCCGCACTGAGCGCGGTCATGAGATCACCCGTTACAGCAGTTGCTGTGATACGGACCGTGGCATCTACTACTACACCACCTACGACGCGCACCAGATCACCGGCATCCAAATGTTCCGGGAGGATCTGGACAGCACAGAACTGAGCCTCTACCCGATCGACGATCAGCCCCGCATCTTCATGCGGGAGCCCCATAAAGGACGGTGACCCCTATGGACCTGTACAGGAAATTCAGAGCATCCAGCCTTGATACCGCGCCCCTCGGCCTGTGGACCGGAGCAGACACCAGCGAAAACGTATTCACCCCGACGGGTTCCCGTGTCGTAGCATGGTGCGGTGAGGGCGGAAGCCATTTTTGCCAGACGGAAGGCTTCGGCGATATGGTGTTCGCCGTGGACCCCTGCGCCCCTCCCGGTGACCAGGTCCACCCTGTGGCCGCCACCCTGTCCGACTTCATCGGGCTTTTGACCCTATGCCGCCATGGCGACCTGATCCTCAACGCCTACCGCATGAGCCGGTATCTGTTCGAGCACCGGGTGGCTGGCATCGTCCTGAGCTATAAGACCCGTTCCGTCCTTCGCGCGCTGGAGAATACTTACCATCCCACCAAGCCCACCGATGCCTACACTTACATGACCGAGTTGCAGAAGCGTTTCGACTACACCGCCCTGCCATTGCACCCGGACTATTTTGAGTGGTGCCCGATCCGTCCCGGTGCTCTTCGCTGGGATGTGGGCTTCAACACCGGTTTCTCTGAATTCTGCGACCGCAAGCAGGCCGGGCAAGAACTGTCGGTCCGTCGTTCCTTCCGTTGGGGCGAAGAGCTTTGGCAGATCCCTGCGGTCTATCTGTGCGAAGATGGCATCGTGGTGGACCAGATCCTGGAGGTCCCCCGCGAGTCTCTGGAGACCTTCTCCCGTAAATGGTCCGTAAGACCCGATGACGAGCTTTCTCAGGAAGAGAAGCTCCGCCGTGATATGGAATATCCGCTTTCCCGTGGTGCCACAGGCACATTGGTGGTCAACGAAAAAATGATCCCCTGTCGCCAGTCCACGACTGTCCTCTGGGACCCCACCCGTGAGAACCCGTGGAACGCCCGCAGGACTCTGGAACATTATGGTCTGGACCGGGACCGTGGCTATCTGATCCGCAGACAGCGTTTCCCCCGTAAGAGCAAGAACCCTCCGATCCGCACCATGGAGATCAAGCTGGAAGCAGATCCCGTGACCATCCCCGGCCAGCGTTTCGTCGCTCCCCGGGCCGGTGAGCAAGTCCAGTTCATCGACCCCTTCACCGGCAGAGTCCACAGTTTGACCACCGTGAGCCTGACCAGAGAAGCGCTGGACCCCAATTTCCTCAGCGACCATCCCTGTTGCTATACCCGTTTGACCTTCTCCCTGGATCCTGCCATCCCAAAGGAACAGTTCCATCTGACGGACTGCGACCCCGGGGACCCCTTCCCCATGGATCCCAACGATCCTGCCGCTATGCTATTCTCAGGAAAGATCCCTGCCGCAGGACATACCGCACTATCCTCCCTTCGCTACACCCCTGCCCATAGCGTCACATGGCGGATGACCTTCTGTCGCAAACCCAGGCAGGACACCACCGTAAGGCTGTTGCCCTGATCAAGAAAGGACCTTTGATCCATGAAAATTCCCCGCACCCCCGTCGGCGGTCTCCTTCGCCGACACAGCCTGTTGCTGTTCAGCTTCCTGACCGCGGCCCTGACCCTTCTGATCTGTTCCAAGAGCTCCCCCCTCTACCCTATGAACGACTGGGTGGATGTCCACTGCTTCCTGACCCTCGGCAAGGGGCTGCTCAACGGCATGGTCCCCTATGTGGACCTGTACGAGCAGAAGGGACCTGTCCTGTATTTCATCTATGCGCTGGTGGCCCTCTTCTCCCAAAAGAGCTTTTTCGGCCAATACCTGCTGGAAGTCATCAGCTTTGGGCTGTTCCTGTATTTCAGCGGCAGGATCGCGCTTCTGTATCTGGGAAAAAGCCGAACAGTCTACCCCATGATCAGCATCCTGGGTGTCCTCTCGGCCTGTACCCGCGCCTTCTGCCACGGCGGAAGTGTGGAACAGCTTTGCCTGTTCATGTTCACCTACGGACTATGGACCGTCCTGAGTGCCAGTAAACAGGACCGGAGCCTGACCGCCACCGAAGCCTTATGCAACGGCATCTTCGCCGGATGCATATTATGGATCAAATATTCCATGCTGGGCTTCTATATCGGTCTGGCTGTCTTCGTACTGATCTTCTACACCTTCTGGCTCCGTGACTGGAGATCCCTGCTCAGGACCATGGGCTCGTTCCTTCTGGGCGTGGTGATCGTCACGGTCCCGGTCTTCCTCTATTTTCTGGCCACAGGTGCTTTGGACGATCTGTTCACCGCCTATTTCTACAACAACATCTTCCTGTATCCCGAGGAAGATACGACGCCCCTGCTGCAGCTCATACAGACACGGCTCTCCCGCGCATGGGAACTGAACCCCAACATTGGAGGTCTTCTCGCGATCGGTCTGTGTTATCTTCTGATCCGTGCCAAGGAAGCTCCCAGAGATCTTCTGGCTGTGTGCATCAGCTTCTTCGGTCTTGCCGCCACCACTTTTATGGGAAAATCGTATTACTACTACTCCATGGTCTTCGTATCCTTCACCGTCCTTGGTATGATCCCACTGGTCCAGACCCTCCGCAAGCTGGGCATCACCCGGGTCGCGGCGACACTGACACGTGGCGCTCCCCTCGCCCGGATCCTTCTTCAGATCTGCGCCATGGTCCTGTGTATGAGCTATGGTCTTACCAACAGCGAAAACACCTATCTCATGAACTATACACGGGAGCAGATGCCCCAATACCAATTCGCCCAGATCATGAACGAACGCAAAGAAGACCCCACCATGCTGAACCTTGGTTTCCTGGACGGCGGCTTCTACTACGCGGCGGATATCCTGCCCAGCACCCCGTTCTTCTGTAGCTTCAACGTCAACGCCCCCGGTATGTGGGATGATCATTGGTCCGTCATCCGGGAACACAAAGTAGATTTCATCATCACCAGAGACACTTCTCTGGACCGCTATTATTACGGCCACGATTATGAACTCATCTCCACCTCCGAGATGATCTTCGAAGAAGTCGTATTCAATTATCACCTCTATGCCCTGAAAGAAGGAGTATGAGCATGAAAGCCATCATTTTCGATCTGGACGGCACCCTGACCGATTCCGGAGAAGGCATCATCAACTGCGCGTCACTTGCTTTGCGGACTCTGGGGCTCCCTGTGCCGGACCGGGACACCATGCGGGTGTTCGTCGGACCACCCTTGCGTGAAACGTTCCAGAAATTCGGTGTCCGTCCTGAAGATACGGAGCGGGCCGTCGAGATCTATCGCAGCCGCTACATCCCCGTGGGCCTGTTTGAAAACACGCCCTACCCAGGGATCCCCGCCCTTTTGGCGGCCCTGCGGGCAGACGGCCACCGTCTCTATGTCGCCACCGCCAAACCCGAATCCATGGCGGTCACGGTCCTTGATAAGTTCGGTCTGTCCGGCTACTTCCACCGTATTTGTGGAGCTACTCTGGACGGGACCCGTGGACATAAGGATCAGGTCATCGCCTACCTTCTGGAGGATATGGAGCCTGCCGACGAAGTGATCATGATCGGTGACACCCACTTCGACGTGATCGGCGCCGCCGCCCATAAGATCCCCACCATCGGCGTTTCCTGGGGATATGGAGCCGCATCCGATATACTCGAAGCCGGCGCTCTGGCCATTGCCGACTCCCCTTCCCACCTGCTGGAACTCCTTTCGAAGTAACACATCTGGATGATCTTCATAAAAAAGCGAATTTTTCGGCCTGCAGATGCATCTGCAGGCCGAAAATATTCAAATCTGTTCCACCTTGATGGTATTGGTGTTGCCACTCTTGCCGTTGATGGGACCACCGGTGAGCACCACATTGTCGCCACGCTTCACAGGCAGATACTTCCGTGCGCTGTTCATAGCGTAATAGAACATGACATCCATGGTGGGGAAAGCCTCCGTCAGCACAGGCGTGACGCCCCAGCTCAGGGCCAGCTTCCGCCACACCTTCTGGTCGGTGGTCATGCCAAGGATATCCACAGGGCTACGGAAACGGCTGACCATCATGGCAGTTTTGCCGGAAACGGAGCAGACCACGATGCCCTTTGCGTTCACGTCGATCGCCATGGCACAGGTGGCGTGAGAGATAGCGTCCAAATTACCACCGATACGGAACTCCGAAGTCAGGAACCGCTCACGGTAGCTGGTGTGCTGTTCGGTATATTCCGCGATTTGGGCCATGTTCCGGACCGCCTCCACAGGATACTTACCGGCAGCAGACTCACCGGAGAGCATCACAGCGGAGCTGCCGTCATAAACAGCATTGGCCACATCAGAGATCTCCGCACGGGTGGGACGGGGATTGTAGATCATGGATTCGAGCATCTCCGTGGCGGTGATCACACGCTTGCCCAGCAACCGGCACTTCTTGATCAGCAGCTTCTGGATCGCAGGGACCTCCACGAAGGGGATCTCCACGCCCAGATCGCCACGGGCGATCATGATGCCCTCCACCACTTCGCAGATCTCTTCCACATTATCCACACCGGACCGGTTCTCGATCTTTGCGATGATGTCGATGTCCTTACCGCCGTTGGTATCCAGGAACTCTCTGAGCTCCATCGCATCGTCCTTCGTGGAAACGAAGGATGCCGCCACGAAATCCACATCGTTCTCGATGCCGAACAGGAGATCTGCCTTATCCTGCTCAGACAGGAAGGGACCGGGCATGACCTTATTGGGGAAGCTCATGCTCTTACGGTTGGACAACGTACCGCCCACGATGACGGTACAGATCGCGTCATTACCGGAAAGCTCCACCACTTCAAAGATCACCAGACCGTTACACACCAACACCCGGTCACCCACGGACAGATTCTTGATCAGGTCCTTGTAGTTGACGGAAACACGGGTCTGATCGCCCTCCACCTCATCCACCGTGAAGGTGAAGGTCTCACCGGCCACCACTTCCACCTTGCCCTCAGCAAAGGTCCCGATGCGGTACTCAGGCCCCTTGGTATCCAGCATGATCGCGATGGGCATATCCAGCTTCTCACGAACAGACTTGATCAGGTCGATTTTTTTCTTATGCTCTTCATGGCTCCCGTGGGAGAAGTTCAGCCGGGCAACGTTCATACCGGCCTTGCACATGGCAGTCAGGGTCTGCTCATTCTCACTGGCAGGGCCCACGGTGCAGATGATCTTCGTTTTTCTCATGTGTATCCCTCTTTTGTCACACGGCATACCACCGCTTTATATCTTTTGTATTTTATCACGATCTGCCAGCCACGTCAACGCAGGCAAGTGATCAAAGGATGGAAATTTTATAATGTTCCAACCAATACTCGATCTGCAGAAGGAACGCGAAAGTCTGCGGCTGAGTCATGAGTTGTCCGTACCACGGCCACTGGGGCGTTTCCTCCAAAAGGCGCTTCACCTCAGCACGGTCACAGAGCCCAAACAAAGGAGCGTCCGTCCGTTCCAGAAGACGTTCCAACCGCTCCCGGACCAGCTTTTCATATAAAGGATGATGGGTCTTGGGATAAGGGCTTTTCTTCCGATACAACACCGCCTCAGGCACGATCCCTTCCATGGCCCGACGCAACAGCCCTTTCTCCCTCCCCTGATCATATTTCTGCTCCCATGGTACGCCGTACAGATATTCCGCGATCCTGTGGTCACAGAACGGCACCCGGACCTCCAGTCCGTGATACATGCTCATGCGGTCCTTCCGGTCCAACAGCGTCTGCATGAACCACCGGATGTTCAGGACCATCATCTGTTTCATCCTTCGTTCCGTTGGGTCTGTCCCGGGCAGGATATCACAACTCCGGATCGTATCCTGATACAGATCCGCCACCAATCCGGCTCCATCCACCGCCTGCCGATGATCCGGATGCAACAGACCCTGACGGACCGCTGTATTTTGGGCCCAGGGGAACCCATCCACCTGCCGTATGGCACGATCCGTATACCACGGATAGCCTCCAAAGATCTCATCGGCGCATTCTCCGGAGAGCGCCACCTTCACATGACGGCGGATGTCTCCACAGAAGGCCAACAACGACATATCCACATCCGCCATCCCCGGCAGATCTCTGGCCTCCACCGCATCCTCCAATCGGTCCAGCACCGCTTCCGGTGTCAGCACCGTCCAATTGGTCCGGATATCCAGCGATGACTCCATGATGCCGATGAACTCCCTGTCCTGCGCCGGCTGGAACTTCCCGGATCTGAAATAGCGGTCATTATCCTGATAGTCCAAAGAAAAGGTCGGAAGATCACGGGTACCGCCTGCACAGATCGCGCTGATCACACTGCTGTCCAGTCCCCCCGAGAGGAAACAGCCCAGCGGCACATCCGAGACCGTCTGCCGCCGGACCGCATCCGTCACCAGATACCGCACCTGCTCCACCGTTGCAGGCAACGCCTCCCGGTGCTCTCTGTCCCGAAGGCTCCAATACTGCCGCAAACTAAGTCGCCCGTCCCGGAACCAGCCACATCGTCCCGGCTCCAATTCCCGGATGCCACGGAAGGGAGTCATCCCCGGGATCCGTCCGGGCCCGATCATCATGACCTGAGCGGCCCCAAAAGCATCCAGCTCCGCCTTCACCGAAGGATACGCAAGGATCGTCTTGATCTCCGAAGCGAACAGCAGTCCGCCCCCGTGGAGTGAATAGAACAGCGGCTTCACCCCCAACCGGTCCCGTGCAAGGAAGAGCCTCCTCTCCTGGGCTATCCATACGGCAAAGGAGAAGATCCCGTTGAGCCGTTCCAGACATCCTTCCCCCCATTGGGCAAAGGCATGGATCAGCACTTCCGTATCCGAGGTCTCCCGGAACCGGTGTCCCAAACGCTCAAGCTCTGCCCGAAGCTCCGGAGTATTGTAAAGCTCCCCATTGTACACCATCACAAAACGTTTCGCTCCGTCCTCCAGCTCCATGGGCTGAGCGCCACCCAGCGGGTCGATCACCGCCAAACGGCTATGCAGGAGCGTACATCCTTCACCAAAATAGACCCCATCCCCATCAGGTCCCCGTCGGACCATGGTAGAAAGCATAGCCTCTGTGATCTTCGTATCCGAAGGAAGATCCAAAATCCCAGCGATCGCACACATGAGCATCATTCCTTTCCCCATCAGTATATGTGGACCAAGCGAAAGATCCCACAAAAATTTCCCGAACCTTCCGCCACATCCCGGCATAGGCTGTGAGGACGAAAGGAGGGATCACCATGCCATCCACAGGATACATCCAGGTCCGGGCTTACGCCAGTGATGCCCGGATCCCCCTTGAAGATGTGGCGATCACCGTCATTGCTTCCGACGGCACTGCCATCGCCACCCGACTGACCGACCGAAGTGGGAAGATCGATCCGATCCGGGTCCCTGTACCGGATCTGGCCGAAAGCCAGTCACCTGATCCCGGGGAACTGCCATATACACAGGTAGACCTTTACGCCCGGATCAACGGTTATTATCAGATAGAGAATGAAGGGGTACAGGTATTTTCCGGTGTCACCACGACCCAGGATCTGGAGATGTTGCCCCTGTCTGAGCTGCCCCCAAGCTGGGGTGATAAAGAGGTGTTCATCACACCGAGACAAAACCTGTAAAGGAGGCGCTCCATGCCCACCGTAACGCCCTTCGTACCCCAGACCATCACCGTCCATCTTGGAGCTCCGGGCTCCGCCGCCCCCAACGTGACCGTCCCCTTCGCAGATTACGTCAAGAACGTTGCGTCCAGTGAAATTTATCCCACATGGGACGATGCCGCTCTGCGGGCCAATATCCTGGCCATCGTCTCCTTCGCTCTGAACCGTGTTTATACAGAATTCTACCGGAGCCGTGGCTATGATTTCGACATCACCAATAATACCGCTTACGACCAGGCCTTCGTCAATGGCAGGAGCTTTTTCCAGAACATCTCCCGGCTGGTAGACTCCCTGTTCAACGATTACCTGCGCCGTCCGGGCTTCGTGGAGCCACTGGCCGCCAAGTTCTGTAATGGTACCACCGTCACCTGCGAAGGACTGAGCCAGTGGGGCAGTCAGGAACTGGCCAGACAGGGCTACACCTCGCCCCAGATCCTTCGAAGTTATTACGGCAACGTAGAGATCGTCAATGACGCTCCGATCCGGGGGATCAGCAGTTCCTACCCGGGCACACCTCTGCGACGCGGATCCTCCGGTCCCAATGTGGTCGTGGTCCAGACAGAACTGAACCGTATCGCCCAAAACTATCCGGCCATCCCCAGACTCTCCAGCATAGACGGCATCTACGGGAGCCGCACCGAAGCCTCCGTCCGTGCCTTTCAGGAGATCTTCGGTCTGGATGTGGATGGCGTAGTGGGGAAAGCCACATGGTATGAGCTGGTCCGTCTATATACTGCCGTCACCCGTCTGTCCGAGCTTCGGAGCCTTGGCCAACGGTTTTATAATATCTCATGGGAATTCCCCAACTCCCCACGCCCCGGCAGTACCGGCGAGAAGGTGCGCCATCTGCAATATATGCTGGCAGTCCTCTCGGCCTTCATCCCCCAGATCCCGGACCTGACGGTGGACGGGATCTACGGAGAAGAGACCCTTGCCTCGGTACTGGCCGCCCAGCGATGGTTCGGTCTTCCACAGACCGGGATCGTGGATGCCGAAACATGGGACGAGATCTACGACCAGTTCTCCGGGATCGAGAACACCTCCCTGCGGGACCCGGAGATCTTCCCGGAACGTAGCATCACCACCCCCTCCAGACGTTACACCAAGACCACCACGATGACCCAGTTCCCCGGTTTCGACCTGAACGCGTCCACCCGTGACCCCATCCCACAGGAGGTGATCCGATGAGGCCCCCGGAAAGCTTCGTTGCACAACCGGTCCGCAGTTTGCAGACCATGCTTCGGGTGATCGCGCAGGAGGATAAGACCCAGCCCAGCGTAGTCCCCGATGGGATCTACGGTGAACAGACTCAGGGCGCGGTATCCGTATTCCAGCGAAACCACGGACTCCCTCCCACGGGGATCACAGATCAGGCCACATGGGAAGCGATCTACGCCGTTTACGCCCCAGCCATGGTCAGTATCGGTCCGGCTCAGCCTTTGGAGCTGATCCTGGAACCCGGACAGGTGATCGGCCGCGGGAGCAGAGACCCCAACGTCTATGTGATCCAGGCAGTATTGCAGGTCCTGTCCGATGCCTATGCCAGCATCTCCCCACCGGGCATGTCCGGCGTTCTGGATGAAGCCACCTCACAGTCCCTCTCGTCCTTCCAGGAGCTGGCAGGTCTACCGGCATCGGGCACTCTGGATAAAATGACATGGAAACAGATGGCGATCCATTATCCCTTGGCCACCAAAAAGATGCCTAAAGAACGAACAGATTTGTAAACTTTTGTTCCTGCGCCAAATTATGTCTTGATTCATCTTTCAGGATGCATTATAATATAAGAATATTTCTGGTGGGGATCGCCCCGCCCGGAGGAACGACCAATGATGATCAAAGACTGGAAAAAAGAGATCTTCACGATCCCGAACCTGCTCAGCCTCTTCCGGCTGATCCTGATACCGGTGTATGTAGCGATCTATCTGAACGCCACGGAATCGGTCCATTATACCATCGCCGGTACGATCCTTGCCGTATCCTGTCTGACCGACATGATCGACGGAAAGATCGCTCGCCATTTCAATATGACATCCACCGTGGGTCAGGTGCTCGACCCGATCGCCGATAAGGCCACCCAGTTCACCCTGATGGTGTCTCTTGCGATCGAGCATCCCGTGCTGTGGATCGTCGCCGGTTTCTTCGTGCTGAAGGAGAGCTTCCAGCTGATCGCCGGGTTCGTTTTCTATCGCAAGGGCAAGATGCTCACCGGCGCTCTGATGTCCGGCAAGATCTGCACCACCGTCCTGTTCCTGACTCTGATCCTCATGGTGCTTTTCCCCGGTCTGAACGGATCGGCCATCACGGTCTTCGCCGTGATCGACGGTCTGTTCATGCTGATCGCCTTCGTTGATTACGCCCAGTCCTATATCCGCCAGACCCCGATCATCCAGGACATCGATAAGACCTGACCAAAGGCAGTGGCTCAATGTCACTGCCTTTCTCGTCGTCTTATGTACAGTCAGTAAATTTTCCACCATCTGACCATCTCCCCCTTGCGAAATCCCACAGAAAGTGGTAGAATGAACGATACAGAATATATTACATCTTTTGCCAGACCAGGAGGATCAAGCACTATGCGGAATCATAAGATCATCGCCATCATTCTGGTATGTCTTCTCATGTGCAGTCTGACAGCCTGCGGTCCCGAGCCCATCAAGATCGTCCCCAAGGATACTACCGGCACGATCGAGGCCGCCGAAGGCATCTTCATCGATTCTGAATCGATGACGCTCACCTTCGGTCAGGGCAGCTACGTGATCTGCGGAGAAGACCGCTATGACTTGAGCGGTACTGTCCATGACATCTCCCCTTTTCTTGACAAAGGTGATGTGTACCTGCACCCTTCCTCCATGTCGCTCTCTCTGGTGGATGCCTACGGAAACGTACATTTAGGTACGCTCTCCGATCCCGTATCT
>JAFNXT010000131.1 GCA_017378975.1 Oscillospiraceae bacterium | reverse complement strand
GCCACCGCGTGCTTGGAGAGGTCATCGTAGATGATCAGCACGTCCTGGCCCTTCTCGCGGAAATACTCCGCCATGGCGCAGCCCGCGTACGGCGCCACATACTGCAGGGCGGCCGACTCGGAGGCCGAGGCGCAGACCACGATGGTATAATCCATGGCACCGCCAAGGGTCAGGTTCTCCACGATGCCTGCCACGGTGGAGCGCTTCTGGCCGATGGCCACATAGATACAGATCACATCCTTGCCCTTCTGGTTCAGGATGGTATCGGTGACGATGGTGGTCTTGCCGGTCTGGCGGTCGCCGATGATCAGCTCACGCTGGCCACGGCCGATGGGGATCATGGAGTCGATCGCCTTGATGCCGGTCTGCAGAGGACGGGAGACGTGCTTACGCTCGATGATGCCGGGGGCAGGGGACTCGATGGGGCGGTAGCCCTCGTTCTGGATCGGGCCCTTGCCATCGATGGGCTGGCCCAGAGCGTCCACCACGCGGCCGATGAGCCCCTTGCCCACAGGCACGGAGACCACACGACCGGTGCGCTTGACGATGTCGCCTTCCTTGATACCGTTATCGGTACCGAGGATGACGATGGAAACGGTATCCTCTTCCAGATTTTGCGCCAGACCGTAGGAGCCGTTGGGGAACTCCAGCAGCTCGCCTGCCATACACTGGTCGAGGCCGGAGGCCTTGGCGATGCCGTCACCCACAAGGATGACCACGCCGGTCTGGCTGGACTCCATTTTGTTTTCATAATTTTTTATCTGCTCACGAATGATCTTCGTGATCTGCTCGGGTCGTAATTCCATAGTGTACCTGCTTTCTCGTCAGAGTACGGTATTTTTAAGCATGGCCCGGACGGCATCCAGACGGTGGGATACCGTATCGTCCAGCCGCTTGCCATCGTAATCGAGACGGACACCGCCGATCACGCTGGGGTCGATGTGCCAGCGAACATCCACGGACTTGCCGGTGATCTTGGAGAGCTTCTGGGTCAGTCGCGTGAGCTGTTCGGCAGTAGGGGAGACGGCAGAGACTGCCTTCACCACCAGGATGTCATTGTCACGATACCAGTTGTCACGGTACGCATCGACACTGTCGGGGAAATGGCGGATATAGCCCTTCTCCGTCATGAGCTTCAGGAAGTTCAGCACATAGGGATGGAGCATCCCACGGAAGCTGTCGTCCAGGATCTTACAGCGCTCCTGCTTGGACAGGTTGGGGGAGGAGAGCAGCTTCAGGAACTGAGGCTCCTCCACGGTGAAGCAGTGCTGGAGCATACTGAGCTGGTCCAGGATGGTCTTGGTGAGGTTTTCTCCTGCGGCCAGGTCATACAGCGCCTGACCGTAAACGCTTCCTGCCTCCGTCATACGCCGTCACCCAGTCCGTCGATGAACGCATCCACCAAATCGCTCTGGCCGGCGGCGTCCAGCTCACGGCCCACCACCTTGCCGGCGATGGCCATGGCGATATCGGAGATCTCGTCCTTGGCGTCATTGAGGGCTTTCTTCTTCTCCATGGCGATGTCCGCAGAGGCCTTGGCCATGATGGCGGAGGCGTCTGCGTTGGCCTGACGGATGATCTCTTCCTCACGGCTCTGACCACGGGCCACGGCTTCCTTCACGATGCGGTCGGAGGTGGCCTGGGCGTCGTCGAGCATGGCCTGATACTCCGCCTGCTTGGCTTCGGCTTCTGCCTTGGCGGTGCTGGCATCGGAATACATACCGTCGATCTCGTCCTGACGGTCCTTGATGAGTTTCATCACGGGGCCGATCAGGAAATGCTTCGCTACGAAGAACAGGATCAGGAAGTTGATCAGAGTCACCAGAGCAGTCCAGAAATTTACGCCGATAAAGCTTTCGAATCCTTCCACTGGTGCAACTCCTTTCTAAAATGGGATGACAGAAAGGATCACACGTTGGTGGCGAACAGGATCAGGAAGGAGATCAGCAGGGCGTAGATACCGGTGGTCTCGGTGATGGCACAGCCCAGGATCATGTTGGTACGCAGATTGCCGGCGGACTCGGGCTGACGGGCCATGCCCTCCAGAGCCTTGCCCACGGCGTTACCTTCGCCGATGGCGGGGCCGATCGCGCCGATGCCCATACACAGACCGGCACCGATGGCACAGCAAGCCTTCAGAAAATAAGCGTTGAATTCCATACCCATAAATAATTCCTCCTAAAATATTGTATATAAAAATTTATGGCAGATGATATCAGGCCTCGGCCGCTTCGTTGGGGTCGGGGCAGGAGCCGGAGATATAGACCATGGTCAGCAGACTGAAGACCAGAGCCTGTACGAAGCCGGAGAACACGTCGAAATAAACGGACAGGACCGCCGGGATGCCCACGGACAGCACAGGTACATCCGAAAGGACACCGAAGGCCTGGAGCATACCGAAGAAGCCAAGGACAGCGATCACGATGCCCAGGATCTTCAGCCCGGTCTTTTTCTTTCGGGTGGACCAGGTGATGAGCCCACCGCCGGTGACCAGCAGGATGATGGAAACGGCCACACCGCTGGAGGCGATCAGGTTCAGGACCGCGGCAGACACACCGGCCAGCGCGGTGTAGAGGATGCTGGTGATCACACCGCCGCCTGCTACGTTGCCGAAGTGACGGAAGGCCATGGACACCGGCTGGGCGAACTCGGAGATGATGTTCATGGGGGTCATGACCACCACGGGCTCGGTGAAGCCCTTGAGCCAGCCGACGAAACCGTTGTTCTTGATGTTGTTGTACCAGATGATCACGCTGACCATGACGGCCCAGGTGATCGGGGTGCTCAGGTCGGCGGTGGTGGACCGGAGGAAGCCGGTCATACCGATCAGACTACCGCAGATACTGCTCAGGAAGATCGTGATGATGAAGGGCGTCCAATGGGCGTTATGGGCACCCATGGTGTCTACCACCATGCCGTGCATCATGCCGATGCCCTTCTCCACCAGCACCTGCTTGCCGTCGGGACGCTTCTTCAGGCCCTTGCCCAGCCAGATGCAGGCGGCACAAAGCAGGACGGTCACCAGGAACGAAGACAGCATAGTCTGGGTGACGTTGATGCCGCCGAAGATCGGGATCGTGAAATAAATGAAAGGACCGGTAACGTTCACACTCATGTGGTTCCACCTGACTTTCGGAAAAATTCGGCGATGGTCAAGATCGGCCGGGTGAAGGCGAGGGGGAGGACGGCGGCGATCACATCACATACGCCACTTTTGACCAGAGCGAAGAGCACGATGGCGATCAGTGCCATCCGGGCGAAATAGGATAGTTGGACCGTGGCCTGACCGCCCTTCACATCCTGGGCCACAGCTTTGTCAGAAGCGATACTTGCGGCGATCGCCATGAACAGGAAGTTGAGCACCGCAAGGGTACCACCGGCGATGCCGCCGATCAGGACCGTGCGGTCGAAAGCGCCTAACAGGGCGAAGATACCTATCATGGCAGCGACACACAGGGCCTGTCCCAGCGCCACGATGGCGGTCTCTATCAATACGAATTTGCGGGCATCCATCAGTTTCCCTCCGGGATCAGTCGTGGTCATTGAAGCTCACTGGGGGTGGCAGGTCGTCTTTTTTCTTCCGGCTCATTTGGTCCAGCGCACGGAGGGAGACCCGAAGCCCGTCCACGGCACCGACGATGCCAAGGGTGATGCCCACCCAAAGGACCCAAAGGCCCAGACCGAAGCGATCCCGTAACCAGACAGCCGCGAGGATGAAACCGGCCAGAGGGAACGCTACGGACAGCCCCAGTTGGGTCAGCCACACCAGAAGAGAAAGATCCTTCATCCAGAAAACTCCTATATGGGCAACGTTGCCCAAAGTCTTTAGTTATCATACCTTATTTTGCGCGGATTTTCAAGGATGATTTGTGAACATTCCAAAAATCCTTGCTGAGTTTTTACTACAGTGATAGAATTATCAAAATAGGGCTTTTCGATCCGGAGAAAATATAGTAAACTAAAAAGAAGCGACGCGATGCAGGCACAGATGACACCCCGGTGCCATATGCTGTACCGAGGTGGTAGCATGCTGACGATCGTGTTGGTGGTATTGGCCGGGTTCGGTGCGCTGAGCCTGTTGTGGGCCGTTTTCGGCGGCCTGCTCCCGTGTCCGCGGAGGATGATCCTCCTGCAGGTCTGTGAGGATCTGTCGGAGGTGGAGATGGCGGTCCACCGTCATCGGTGGCTCACCGGGATCGGGGCGCTTCGTTGCCCGTTGGTGTTGCTCGATGGCGGATTGTCAGAGCAGGAGCTGGAAACGCTCCGGCGTAAAGATATCGGATCGTGGGACCTTGATGCATTGGAGGACCTTTTGAGACAGGAGTTGAGACCGGATGGAGGAACTTGAGATCTTGAACGGCACAGTCGGTGCCGTGGTGTTCCAGAATTATGAGAACGGATACGCCGTCCTGCGTCTACGTTGTCAGGATGGGCAGATGGTGACGGTGGTGGGCACGATCCCGCTTCCGGCCGTGGGAGAACGGCTCATGGTCACCGGACGTTGGAGCGCCCATCAAAGCTATGGCAAGCAGTTCGAGGCGGAATTTCTGGAACGGCTCATGCCTCAGACCAAGGCGGAGATCCTCGGCTATCTCTCCAGCCGGATCGTCAAGGGCATCGGCCCCAAGTCTGCCGCCCGGATCGTGGAGCATTTCGGAGAGCAGACGCTACAGATCATGGAACGGGAACCGGCAAGACTGGCGGAGGTCTCAGGGATCTCCGCCAACCGGGCGAAGATCATCGGAGAGGAGTTCCGGCTCCGGGTGGGGCTTCGTCAGCTCATGGAATTCTTCGCCCTCCACCAGCTCCCGGCGGAGCTGGCGGTCCGGGCCTACAAGCTTTATGGGGAACAGACCATGGAGCTTTTATATGATGACCCCTATCTTTTGATGGATGAGGGGATGGACGCCCCCTTCGGGGCGGT
Source organism: Oscillospiraceae bacterium (assembly GCA_017378975.1). Lineage (GTDB taxonomy): Bacteria > Bacillota > Clostridia > Oscillospirales > Oscillospiraceae > Faecousia. The sequence goes on along the minus strand of JAFNXT010000131.1, from coordinate 3,811 downwards.
GGACCGGTTCGCGATAGAACTGGGGGTCTCCGGCGATGATCCCAGGCGTGTGGAAGCCGGGCTCCTGTTTGAACTACATTATAATCTGACGGCTGGTCACAGCTTCCTGCCGGAGGACAAGCTTCTGGGGGCGACGTCCCAGCTTCTGACGGTGGAGCCATCCGTAGTGGCGGAAGGGCTTGGACGTCTGCTGGAGGCGGACAGGCTGGTCCGGGCCTCTTTGGCCGGGATCACGGTGATCTATCTGCCGGAACTCCATCAGGCGGAGAGTTATTGTGCCCGTCGGCTTCTGGAGGCTTCCAACATGAGTTTCCCTGCCCCCAAGGGATTGGAGAAGATGCTCCGTCTGGCGGAACGGGAGAGCGGCATCGAATATGCTCCCCAGCAGGCCGATGCGGTCCGGGCGGCGGCAGAGGGGGCGTTGCTCCTGATCACCGGCGGTCCCGGTACCGGTAAGACCACGATCCTCAAGGGGATCCTGTCCCTTTTTGAGCAGATGGGTCTCAAATGCGTGCTTGCGGCTCCCACGGGACGGGCGGCGAAACGGCTGTCCGAGGTGACGGGGCAGGACGCTTCTACCATCCATCGGCTGTTGGAGGCTACCGTGGATCAGAGCACCGGACGGATGTGCTTCCTGAAGGATGAGGAGGATCCTTTGAAGGCGGATGCCGTGATCGTGGATGAGATGTCCATGGTGGACATCCAGCTCCTCCACAGCCTGATGCAGGCGGTGCCTGTGGGCAAGCGGTTGATCCTGGTGGGGGATCCGGATCAGCTCCCTCCGGTGGGGCCCGGCTTCCCCTTCAATGATATGCTCCGCAGTGAGGCCCTTCGGGCGGTACGGCTGACGGAGGTCTTCCGTCAGGCCCAGCAGAGCCTGATCGTCATGAATGCCCATAGGGTCAACAAGGGGCAGATGCCCGAGCTTCGGGACCGGCGGAACGATTTCTTCTTCCTGCCCTGTCGCACAGAGCAGGAGGTGAGCCAGACCATCACGGATCTGTGCGAGCGGCGGCTCCCCCAGAACATGGGGATCCCCTCGGACCAGATCCAGGTGCTCACGCCCACCAGAAAAGGCGGCGTCGGCACATGGGAGCTGAACAAGCTCCTGCAGGCCAAGCTCAACCCGGCGAGTCCTACCAAGAAGGAACGGCAGTTTGGCCAGTCCACCTTCCGGGAAGGGGATAGGGTCATGCAGATCCGGAACGATTACGATATCATGTGGAAGGCCTGCGACGGCTCCGCTGTGGGCACCGGTGTGTTCAATGGTGATGTGGGGACCGTGAAGGGCATCGATACCGGCATGGAGCAGATGACCGTGGTCTTCGATGATCGGGAAGTGGAGTATGACTTCGAGCTTCTTTCTGAATTGGAGCCGGCCTATGCCATGACCGTACATAAAAGTCAGGGCAGTGAGTACCGCGCGGTGATCCTGGCCGCCTTCGGGGGTTCTCCTTATCTTTTGAACCGGAGCGTGTTGTATACCGCGATCACCCGGGCACGGGAGCTTCTGATCGTGGTCGGACAGGAGCAGACCGTGGCGACCATGGTGGCCAATGCCAAGGTGGGCCGGCGATACACGGGGCTGAAGCTGAGATTGCAGGGGAAGACCTCATGAGCGGTCTGATGTCTTTGATCTATCCGCCGAAGTGTCTGTTGTGTGGGGCGCTTTTGGAGCGGCAGGAGCTGGACCTTTGCTCCAAGTGCCGGCAGGACGCGCCGGAACAGCGTCGCAAGAATAAAAAGCTCCGTTTCCTTGACAGCGTCACCACTTTGTGGCATTATGAAGAGGACGTACGAAGGAGCCTTCTTCGGTACAAGTTCTATGGGAAGCGGCACTATGCGAAGGGCTATGGACGGCTCCTTGCCATGCGGATCAGTCAGGAGCATGACGATGGGTTCGAGGTCCTGACATGGGTGCCGATCAGTCCCGGAAGGCGGCTGCGCCGTGGTTACGATCAGGTGGAACTGCTGGCGAAAGCGGTAGGTAAGGAGCTGGGGCTCCGGCCTGTGCGTTGTCTGAAGAAGATCCGGAATAATCCGGCCCAGTCGGGGCTTTCCGGCGAGGCCGAACGCAGGGCCAATGTGTTGGGCGTGTATGAGGCCAATAGGGCGGAGCGGTTCCGGGGGAAACGGGTGCTGATCCTGGACGATGTGATCACCACCGGCTCCACCATGAGCGAATGTGCCAGAGTCCTGCTCACTGCCGGAGCGGCGGAGGTCCACGGTGCGGCATTGGCATCGGCGGCCCATAAGAAATAAAATACTATTCCTGTAGGTGACGATATATGAAACTGTTTTCCAATGACCTGGGCGTGGACCTGGGTACTTCCAATGTGATGATCTATGTGGACGGTCAGGGCGTGGTGGTCCGGGAGCCCTCTGTAGTGGCACTGGATAAAAACACCGGCAAGATCCTGGAAGTCGGTGCCGCCGCCCGGAACATGATGGGCCGGACCCCCGGTAACGTGGTGGCCATGCGGCCCTTGCAGGGTGGTGTGATCTCCGACCATGAGATGACGGTGCGGATGCTCCAGGTGCTGTTCCGTGAAGCGGCCCCCAATACATGGTTCCGTCCCAAGCCCCGTGTGATCGTTTCTGTCCCCAGCGGTATCACCGAGGTGGAGGAGCGGACCGTGGTCAACGCCGCCTTCGAGGCCGGTGCACGGCGTGTGTATCTGATCGAGGAGCCTCTGGCGGCGGCGCTGGGTGCAGGCCTCGATATCAGTGGTCCCAACGGACACATGGTGGTGGACATCGGTTCCGGTACCACCAATATGGCGGTGTTGACCCTCAATGACGTGGCTATGTCTTCTTCTATCAAGGTGGCGGGTGACAGCTTCGACGAAGCCATCGGTCGGTATATCCGTCGCCGTCACGGTCTGGTGATCGGTCAGACCACGGCGGAGGACATCAAGATCCGGATCGGCAGTGTATACGACCGTCCGGAGGCGGCCACGGTGGCGATCAAGGGCCGTGACGTGAAGACCGGCATCGCAAGAGAGCTGGTGATCTCCTCTGAGGAGATCGCGGAGGTCCTGCGCCGCCCTGCCAAGCAGATCGCGGACGAGGTGCTGTCGGTGCTGGAGAACACCTCTCCGGAGCTGGTCAGCGATATCTCCGATAACGGTATCACCCTCACCGGCGGCGGAAGCCAGCTCTGGGGCATGGACAAACTGCTCACGGAGCGTACCGGCATCCTTTGCACCATCGCTGACGATCCCAGCTCCTGCGTGGTTTATGGCTGTGGTAAGAGCCTTGGGTGGATCAACCGCATGGCGGAGGGTCCCATCAATATCGCAAGAAAGCGCGCTATGCGTGGGTAAGTAAAAAATTCGCTCCCACTCAGCTGGATAGCTGGGTGGGAGCGTTTCGTCTTTGGATATGCTGCGCGGTCCGTGGGACCGCGACGGCGAAGGCATGCCTTCGCCCTACGGAAGGGATGCCGGGGTTCAGGCGTTGGCCAGGGCCTTGAGCTGGGGCACCAGGTCGGTCTGCTCCCAGGGACGGTCTTCCACGCCGAAGTGGCCCACGGCGGCGGTGGGGGCGTAGATGGGACGGCGGAGGTCCAGCTTGCGGATGATGCCGGCGGGGGTCAGGTCGCAGGTCTTACGCAGGAGCTCGGTCATCTTCTCGTCGGAGATCACGCCGGTGCCGTAGCTGTCCACACGGACGGAGACAGGCTGTGCCACGCCGATGGCGTAGGCCAGCTGGACCTGCACCTGCGTGGCAAGGCCGGCGGCCACGAGGTTCTTGGCCATGTAACGGGCCATGTAAGCGGCGGAGCGGTCCACCTTGGTGGGGTCCTTGC
>JAFNXT010000130.1 GCA_017378975.1 Oscillospiraceae bacterium | reverse complement strand
GGGGGAAGTAGTCGATACCGGCCTTGGGGATGGGGTTGCAGGTGCAGGTGACCAGCACCACGGTGTCGCCGTAGCGGCAGATGCACTCGGCGTTGGCGAGCTCCGCCACCTTGCCGGTCTCCACGGTGAAGGGACGGCCGCCGATCTCCATCTCGTAGACATGATGGTTGGGATACTGTTTACGGGTGATCATAATTTTTACCTCCTTAGTATTATCGTGTCGTCCTGAGCGAGCGTCAGCGAGTCGAAGGACCTTCGCGCCATAAGCGGTGCGCAGAAGCCGCCTCAGGATGACCTTCTTCGGGAGGTTTAGCACTTGGAACTGACATCGATGGCTCGATGGCACTTTCAACTGCTAAAGCAACTCCCGACGGTTTACGGATATGCCTTGATATCACCGTAGGGCGGGGGCTTGCCCCCGCCGGTGCACTTGCGGAGCAAGGGCACACAAAGCAGTGTCTCTAACGCCGACCGTAAACGACCGACGGCGGCGGGGGCAAGCCCCCGCCCTACAGATGCCTTGACCTGATGACATCTTTTGGGGCAGTGATTTGGAAAAAAGGGCGACCGAGGTCGCCCTTTCCAAAAAACTTACTTACGGATACCCAGCTTGGCGATCAGAGCACGGTAACGGTTGATGTCCTTGCGAGCCAGATAGTCCAGCAGGCTGCGGCGCTTACCGACCATCATCAGCAGGCCACGGCGGGAGTGGTTGTCGTGCTTGTGGGTACGCAGGTGATCGGTCAGCTCGTTGATACGGGCAGTCAGGATCGCGACCTGGACCTCGGGAGAACCGGTGTCGCCCTCGTGAGTAGCGTTGTCCAGGATGACCTGGGTCTTCTTTTCCTTCTGGATCATGTTGATTTCCACCTTTTCATAAATTTCCCCGTCAGCCAAGTAAAGGGTCGGTGTCGTCCCAAAACTGAGCCGAGGGATATGTCTGGTCATAGCCAGCCCGGATATCATATCACAAGTTTTCCCCATTGTAAAGGGAAAATTTCATGGTTTTTCAAAGGTTTTTATGGTATCGTCCCGATCTTTTTGGATCTGGCGCTTCAAGTCCTCCAGAGAAGGGAATTTGTGCTCCAGTCGGAGAAACCGGTAAAAACCCAAGGTCAGCTCTCTGCCGTACAGATCCTCCTCCAGCCCCAGGATCCAGGGCTCCACGGTGACGTTCTGTCCGGATACCGTGGGCCGGGTGCCCACGTTGGTCACCGCCGGATACCATCGTCCATCCACCCACGCCTTGCAGGCGTAGACCCCGAACCGGGGGATCAGCACCCCCTCCGGCACCACCAGATTGGCGGTGGGGACCCCAAGGGTCCGCCCCAGCTTCTTGCCGGGCACCACGGTGCCGGTGAAGATATGGGGATGGCCCAAAAACCGGACCGCCGTCTCCACATCTCCCTGCTCCAGAAGACCACGGATATGGGTGGAGGACACCGTGATGCCGTCCAAAGCCTGCTCCGGCACCACGGCACAGCCGATCCCGGCCTGACGGCACAGGTCCGCCAGCTTCCGGGCATCGCCCTCACCGTGGGCACCGAAGCGGAAATCATGACCGCACACCAGCCCGGCGGCGTGATACCGGCTCACCAGCATCCGGAAAAAGGTGCCATAGGCCATGGACATGAGGGCCCGGTCGAAGGGGAGCTCCACCACCGTGTCCATGCCGTATTGCCGGAGCAGTCTCCGCCGGTCGGCAGGTGTCGTGATCAGGGGCGGTGTCCGGCCGGACACCAGCGTGTCCGGATGCCCCAAAAAGGTCACCACGCCGGCCTTACAGCCAAGCCCGTCCGCCATACGCCGACACTCCGCCAGCAATGCCTGATGTCCCAAGTGTACCCCATCGAAAAACCCAAGGGCATAGATCGTTCTTTCTTCCATGATCCTCCGTCTCCGGCCTTCTTATCGTAGGGCGGGGGCTTGCCCCCGCCGCTGTGTGTCGAAAAAGGTGCTCCGCGCCCCGGCCCCCTCTTATGTGGGGGCTGTCAGCGTAGCTGACTGGGGGTGAGAAGACCCGAAAAGTTATGAGTTCTTTAT
>JAFNXT010000129.1 GCA_017378975.1 Oscillospiraceae bacterium | reverse complement strand
TTACACCGGCTTTTTATTTGCTGGGCTATATCCCAGCATTCCCGAAGTTATCTTCAGACTAGTCCCCCTTGATCTCAGATTTCCGCACCTTTTTCAGGTGCTGTTTTGATATGTAACGTGCACACTCAACGATTTTTGAACGGTAACTTTGCTTGCATTGTCTCTGGCACTTTCGGCAAATATCGTTATACCGTCTTCTACCTGTAGCAGGATCGATGAAAAGCTCCATTTCCTGTTTCGTTTTTTTAGAAAGTCTCGGCATAACTAACCCTCCTGTGTGCAGCCTTTCGACAAAATTCCCCCTTTATGAAAAAAAGCAGTGAACCGGTCGGTTCACTGCTAAGAAAAGTCATGCTTTTCACCGCAAGGAAACGTGTGCCGTCTAAGCGAAACCAGGCTTTGGCTGGCGGCACCTAATACTAACGCGAGCTGTTAAAAACAGCACCCTGGGTGGCAAAAGGATAGCTGACCATCAAACTCAGCTCATCTCTTCCATCTGCATTGTATCCTATAGTCCAACTGGTTTCATGAATAAAATATAAACTTTTACAAACTTTTACGCGACATAAATCGACACTTTTTTATGTATCTATTTCGTTTTAATAACTATTTGACAATTTTAGCCCAATATATCTATTGAATCAAAATACTTGTGTTTGCCTGCTGTGTGGAATATAATAAGAAGCAGAATCATCAAGGAGTGTCCTGCTCATGGATCATCGTTTTAAAGAGGCCCGTATCCGGGCCGGAATGACTGCCACCGCCGCTGCTAAGGCGCTCGGTGTATCCCAGACCACCGTCAGCAACTGGGACCTGGGACGCAAGCAGCCATCCCTAGAGCTGCTATGCAAAGCAGCTGACCTGTATGGTGTCACCACAGACTACCTGCTCGGTCGCGAGGGCATCGCTGAATCTGCTGCAGCCAATACCGTACGCATTGCACAAGAAGCATTGCCTGCCTTCCATGGTGGACCAGTCTGGAGTTCTGTTTATGGATGGGGCCTTGTTGATGCTATTGGAAACAAGGTGGTTTTTGCTGATCAAACTATGCTCCCCCTTTCCGATGCAGGAGAGCTATCTGCATTTCCGCCTGCTTTTTCTGTAGGATATCATTCACTACAGCCCCCGATTAGCCGGCAACAGCTTGATCAGATCAGTATGATGTGGGTAGAACCCATTTCACCAGACTCATTTGCCCGAAAAGAACTGAGGGGCTGGTATAGACTTCATGGTAGTTGTGTTGAAAATGAGTATGGACAGCGTTTCTACCTGGATACCTACGGTGCTAAGTGGCTCGCCTTTGAAACTGAACTTGATAAGTGACCCAACCGTCCATGGAGCGATCATTCTCCATGGACGGTTATTTGTTTAGCTATCGTCTTCAGTCTCATCTTCACGCAGCCCAAGCTCCCGCTCCACATCCACCATATCGACCAGATGCGTTCGTATCTTATTCCCAAAGAACTTCATAAGCATCTCTTGCTGGTATGGAAAGCAGACGATATCAACTATCATGGATGTTTCGTTTTGTAATTTCTCTTTCAACTTGAGCAATCTTCCAATATCCCCATCTAGATGTGAGAACCACCAGTTTTTTCCGTCATACGCATCCATACCAAGCCCATACATTATTCGTCGGATCCTTATGTTAGGGTGAAAGAGCATGTCCAAGATCTGCTCTTCCCAATCGCGGACCGTTAGTATCCTAAGAAGACGGATGCCGAACTCATCGAAGGGAACAAAATGGATATGAGAATAAAGACCGTGGAAACACGACTCATACTTTCTACTTTTGTACGCCTTCTCCAAGGTCAGATATGCGATATCCATATCAAGTCCAAACAGGACCGCTGTATCGATCATATGACTCGCACAAGGCATTAGTATATCGGACAGATGCTGTCTCGCTTTTCGCTCTCCACGTCCCAACCACTCCATGGGTTTGTCTCGGCAGTTATACACTGCACGACATTCACCAGGACTGACCATCAGTCCTACCACTCTGGTAAACTTGGTTTTGTTCAGTTCACTGACATCCAATTTCTTCAAATCTCTCCCAACGTAGAAATAAGGGCGGGGAGGATCAAGGGATTGTATCTCCTCTCCTAATATATCGGGATGTCCCGGCTGATACACCAGCACACCCGCTCTCATACAAGTGACCATCACTTCTGCAACCCGATGATTGCGATCAATGTGACGGTCATCACCTGAAAAATGATGACCTCCAAACGACTCCATGTAGTAATCATATGCCCAAGGATCTATCTTCTCTAGGATGGGAAGAGCCGCTTTATGGAGTCTTATCGTCTTGAGCCGCCCCTTTCCACCTATTGTAAGAAGGCGGCATTCGAAGCGTTCATCCGTATCTGAGATCCGCACTTTTTGAACTGTATTCATCCTGTAGATCAGCACCTTCCACGAACGTTCGCTCCCAAGCATCCTCACGATCTTCATAGGGATCTCGCCTGTGACAGCTAGTAAACGCAAGAGAAGATATGCGTGACTGCCCTGGCGCAAGTTGATCATGTTACCTCCTTTCGAAGCCGCTGATTTCGCCACAATGACTGCCCTCTTTGGCGTAGCGCAGGTTTTTCTTATGGCCAAAAAACCGTTGCAGCGCAACAACTTTTTGGCTTTAAAAAGAATTGACGAAAATTTGACCTCAAAAAACGATGTTTTTACATATGATTTTCCACAAAATATTCGGGCGGATCAAAGAGTTTGACCCCTTCTTCAGGGAATGCCGGCTCCATGGAAAGCCATTTCACAAAGTCCTCCTTCGGAATGACATAGACCTCGGTACGATTCTCTGGAGCTCTTGCCATACAGTGATAATGGGAGCACAAAGTTGGACCATCATCACGCATAACATACATAGCAAGCGAGTCTGTGATTTGATTCACTTCGATATTGTCATGATCACGATACATTCTCGCGGGACGGTCATACGCATATACATGCCGATAGATGATGACACATGCTCCAAATCGTGGAACCAAAAAATTATCACTAACAAAATACTTTTGAAGCACCGGATAGATCAGTCCGTTCAAGTACTCACGTTTTGCTTTCTCCTTTTTGGGTAAAAGCATAGGGATACGAATACTGAACCAGCGTTCCTCAGTAAATCCAATCTCAGCAGGAAAT
>JAFNXT010000128.1 GCA_017378975.1 Oscillospiraceae bacterium | reverse complement strand
TACGATTGCGACTACTTCGTTTCCGAGAAGACCCGTGCCGTGTCCCTGACCGCTTCCGGTATCGCCAAGGCCGAGAAGTTCTTCGGCGTGGAGAATCTGGCAGACGCCGAGAACACGACCCTCTCCCACCACATCAATCAGGCCATGAAGGCCCGGGGCCTCATGAAGAAGGACATCGACTATGTGGTGAAGGACGGCCAGATCATCATCGTGGACGAGTTCACCGGCCGTTTGATGTACGGCAGACGCTATAACGAGGGCCTCCATCAGGCCATCGAGGCCAAGGAAGGCGTGAAGGTGGAGGGCGAGAGCAAGACGCTGGCCACCATCACCTTCCAGAACTTCTTCCGCCTGTACGATAAGCTCTCCGGCATGACCGGTACGGCTCTGACGGAGGAAGAGGAGTTCGCCACCATCTACCGTCTGGACGTGGTGGAGATCCCCACCAACCGTCCCATCGCCCGGATCGACCGGCACGATGTGGTCTATAAGACCGAGATGGCCAAGTTCCGTGCCATCATCGCTCAGGTGAAGGAGTGCTACGCCAAGGGCCAGCCTGTGCTTGTGGGCACCGTGTCCATCGAGAAGAGCGAGATCCTGAGCAAGCTTCTGAAAAAAGAAGGGGTCCCCCACAGCGTGCTGAACGCCAAGTACCACGAGATGGAGGCCCAGATCGTGGCCCAGGCCGGTAAGCTGGGTGCCGTCACCATCGCCACCAACATGGCAGGCCGTGGTACGGATATCGTGCTGGGCGGTAACGCCGAGTATCTGGCCAAGGCCGAACTGGCGAAGATGGACTATCCCGAGGAACTGCTGGCCGAGGCCGATTCCTATGCCGAGACCCACGATCCTCAGATCCTGGAGGTCCGGGCCCGTTATGAGGAACTGCTGAAGAAGCACAAGGCCGCCATCGCCAGCGAGGCGGAGCAGGTCCGTGCCGCCGGTGGTCTGGTGATCATCGGCACCGAGCGTCACGAGTCCCGCCGGATCGACAACCAGCTCCGTGGCCGTTCCGGCCGTCAGGGCGACCCCGGCGAGAGCCGGTTCTACCTGAGCCTGCAGGACGATCTGATGCGTCTGTTCTCCTCCGAGCGTGTCATGAACATGATGGATGCCATGGGTCTGGAGGAGGATACCCCCATCGATGCCAAGATCCTGTCTAATGCCGTGGAGAATGCCCAGAAGAACGTGGAAAGCCGCAATTTCCGGGTCAGAAAGAGCGTTCTGGAATATGATGACGTGATGAACATCCAGCGTGAGGTGATCTACGCCCAGCGTCAGAAGGTGCTGGCCGGTGAGAGCCTCCGGGAGAATATGCTCTCGAACCTCCATGAGGTGATCGCCAGCTCCGTCACCACCGCCTTCAGCAAGGCTGGCAAGCTGGATGCCGAGAGCCTTGGAGAACTGCTGGGCCAGTTCGAGGGGATCTATTTCCCCAAGGGCGCCTATGCTCTGCCGGACCGGCTGGAGAAGGTGTCCGCCCAGACCCTCACCGAGGAGCTGTACGCTCTGGCGGAGGCCACCTATACCGCCAAGGAGGCGGACCTGACCCCCGAGATCATGCGGGAGCTGGAGCGTGTGATCATGCTCCGGGTGGTGGACGAGTACTGGATGGAGAACATCGATGCCATGGACGACCTGAAGCAGGGCATCGGTCTGCGGGCCTACGGTCAGCATGACCCGGTGATCGCCTACAAGGAAGAGGGCTACGAGATGTTCGAGGCCATGGTCGCCGCCATCAAGGAGGAGACCGTTCGCCGGATGTTCCTCGCCCGGATCCAGCCCCGGCAGGAGGTCAAACGGGAACGTGTGGCCAAGGAGACCGGCACCGGTGCCACCACCAACACCGAAGTGAAAAAACAGCCCGTCCGCAAGGCCCAAAAGCTGGGCCCCAACGACCCCTGCCCCTGCGGCAGCGGCAAGAAGTATAAGAAGTGCTGTATGCAGAAGGATAAGATGGGGCAGTGATCCCGATGTGATCGGGATCGATGCATAATGCATAATGCAGAATGCAGAATGAATGTATCCGCTACGCGGATGATTTGAAATTTGTCCCGAAGGGACACCTCAATTATGCATTATGCATTTTGCATTTTGCATTATCCAAAGGTGGGGAACTATGTCCATCAACACAGTCAAAAACGGGAGCCTGGAGTATCTGGTCAGTGACCGGATCTCGGTGTCGCACGGTTTCACCACCCGGTATGGGGGCGTGAGTCGGGGACATTTGGAGAGCATGAACATCGGGATCCGTCGGGGAGACCGGTGGGAGAACGTGCTTGAAAACTATGATATTTTGGGGAGAGCGATCGGTTTCGACCCGAAGAGGGCGGTGCTTTCTCATCAGACCCACACGGATATCGTCCGTGTGGTGGGGACGGCGGAAGCCGGGGCCGGGCTGTATGGGCCGGAGCTCCCGGAGTGTGACGCGCTGGTGACGGCAACGCCCGGCACGGCGCTGGTGATCTTCACTGCCGACTGCACCCCGATCCTGCTCCATGATCCGGTGACCGGTGCCGTGGGCGCGGTCCACGCCGGGTGGCGGGGCACCGCTTCCGCCATCGCCGCACGGGCTGTGGAGACCATGACCTCGGCCTTCGGCACCCGGCCGGAAGATCTCCGGGCGGCGATCGGTCCCAACATCGGCCCCTGTTGCTTCCAGACCGATGCCGATGTGCCCGATGCCCTCCGGGCGGCACTGGGTCCCGGAGTGGAGCCCTGCATCCGTGCTGAGGGTGGAAAGTTTTATGTAGACCTAAAAGAGATCAACGCCCAGATCCTGCGCCGGGCCGGTGTGGCGCACATCGACGTGAGCCGGGACTGCACCATGTGTCAGAGCCATCGGTTCTGGTCCCATCGGGTCACCGGTGGGCTCCGGGGCTCTCAGGGGGCGGTGATCGTATGTCAGGAGGTGGATCTGTGAGAAGGATCCTTGCGGCCATGCTCTGCGTGGCGTTGTTGCTCTGCGGTTGTGGGAAACAGGAGTCGCCTTACGTCCCCACCGGAGATGCCTTGGTGCCCGATGGGCCGGAGCTCCCCACGGATCCCGTGGTGACCCAGCAGGTCCTGTACCTTGCGTACCATCCGGACCACAGTCTGGACCCCATGCGCTGTACCGACTATACGGACCGGGCCCTGTTCGGTCTGGTCTATCAGGGCCTCTTCGCCGTGGACAGGGACTTCGATGCCGTGCCGATCCTGTGTGCCGGAGTCCGGCGGTCGCCGGATCTGATGCAGTATGCCTTCCGGCTGGAGGCCGCGACCTTCTCCGATGGGACGCAGGTCACCGCCGCCGATGTGGTGGCCAGCCTGAAGGCCGCCCGGAAGAGCCCGGTCTACGGCGGCCGGTTCTCCCATATCGAGAAGATCTCTCAGGAAGGGGAGGAAGTGGTGATCCGGTTGTCGGAGCCCAGTGAGGACCTGCCCCTGTTGCTGGACATCCCGATCCTGAAGGCCGACCAGATCGGCACGGACCGCCCTCTGGGTACCGGTCCGTACTATTTCGACGGAGATGACCTGCGCCGCCGGACCGACTGGTGGTGCGCCGCTTCCGTCCCGGTGACCGCGGAGCAGATCCGTCTGGTGGATGCCGGGGACCCCGCCGCCCTTCGGGACGCCTTCGAGGCCCAGAAGCTGAGTCTGGTGGTCACGGCCCCCGGTGACGAGGGCTATGTGGATTTCCACAACGACCACGAGCTGTGGGAGAGCCAGAGCGGCCAGTTTTTGTATCTGGGCGTGAACCGGGACAGCGAGGTGCTGTCGAAAAAGAGCATCCGTCAGGGTCTTGCCTACGGCATCGACCGGGAGCATATCGCCCGGGAGTTCTACAAAGGCTTCGCCCAGCCGGTGACGGTGCCCGTGGACCCGGACCATCCGTCCTATGATGAAGCTTTGGCAGATCTGATCGCCTTCGACCCCCAGAAGCTGGCCGACGGTGTGACCACCGCCGGGCTGGAGGGTCCGAAGCTGATCCTGCTGGTGAACAAGGACGACGGCGTCCGGCTCCGGGTGGCAAGGTCCATCGCCGCCGGTCTGGAGCAATGTGGCCTGAAGGTCACGGTGTCGGCGCTGGATGCGCAAGGGTTCCGGACGGCGCTGGAGGAGGGGCAGTACGACCTGTATCTGGGCCAGACCCGACTGACGGCGGATATGGACCTTTCGGCCTTCTATCAGGAGGAGGGGAGCCTGAGCTTCGGCGCGATCGCGGACGAGACCACCTACGGCATGTGTCTGGATATGCTGGCCAACAAGGGAAACGCCACCACCCTGTACAACAAGGTGCTGGAGCGTGGCGACATCCTGCCGGTCCTGTTCCGCAGCTACGCCATCTACACCCACCGGGGCCTGTTCCCGGATCTGACACCGGCAAGGGATCAGGTGTTCTTCTATGGGCTGGACAAGACCCTGGATCAGATCCTGGTGGAAGGACCGGTGGGAGAGACGGAGTAAGGCGGAGCCGGCCTTACAGAGATAGAAAAGGAGCGTGTCTTTCATGTTGAAAAGATCCGGTTTGGTCCGTGTCGTGGCGCTGGCCTGTGCGATGACGCTGGTGGCCGGGAGCCTGTCCGGCTGTGTGCCGGCGGCGGTGGCAGGTGTGGCGATCTTCGGGATGCGGGACACCGGGGATATCCCGATCGTGCAGATCGGTCCCAACAGCGACGGGGACAGCGGTGCGGACTACGGTGGGAGCTGGGGCGGCTCTGCGGTCCGGCCCAGGGACTGCGCCTATTGCCGCAACACCGGCAAGATCGATTGTCCGGCCTGCGGCGGTGACGGCGGTAAGTACGAGTACTATTCCGCTCCCAATTACGCCGGCAGTCTGGACGGCCCCAACACCAGCAAGGTCTGGCAGGAATGCTGGCGCTGTAAGGGCGGCCGCAAGATCGATTGCTACCACTGCGATAACTGATTGAAAGACCGTCCCGGCTCCCGGGACGGTCTTTTCGTTATGATCTTTTTTGCAGACGGATCCGCTGTGGGGAGGACGAATGTGGCTCGCTCGTGGACCTTGTACAGATCATACGAATATCCCCCCCGGGGGGTCCGAAAAATGACCGGATCTGGGTCAAAACGTTCATTGACTTTCGTGCAAAAAATTAGTAGAATAATGCTGAAACAGTATGTGTTCCCATGATGGGGCACGTATGCGTTGTTAAGTATAGGAAATCTTTTATTAGGAGGAAATCACTTTGAAGGATTGGGCATTCACTACCACCGTCGAGGAGATGGAGGCCGCTACCAATTCTCTGCTGGAGACCGCCGCCAAGGTCGGCGCGGATACCTGGCAGCAGCGCGCCAAGAACCAGACTCCTCATTGCGGCTTCGGCGAGGGTGGCACCTGCTGCCGTATCTGCTCCATGGGTCCCTGCCGTATCACCAAGAAGGCGCCCCGGGGCATCTGCGGCTGCGATGTCCACGGCATCGTCGCCCGTAACTACCTGCGCTTCACTGTTGGCGGCACCGCCGCCCACTCCGACCACGGTCGTGAGATCATGCACACCCTGCATCAGACCCGGGAGGGCGGCAACTACACCGTCAAGGATCCCGAGAAGCTGATCCGCATCGCCAAGGAATGGGGCGTGGAGACCGAAGGCAAGGACATTTACGCTCTGGCTCACGAGATGGCTGAGATCGGCCTGATGGAGTACGGCAAGCCCTTCGGCACCCAGCGCTTCGTCGAGCGCGCTCCCGAGTACACCCAGAAGCTGTGGGAAGCTGCTGAAATCACCCCCCGCGCCATCGACCGGGAAGTTTCTCAGTCCATGCACATGACCCATATGGGCTGCTCCTCCCTGGCTGAGGCTCTGATCCGTCAGTCCCTCCGGGCCGGCCTGTCCGACGGTTGGGGCGGTTCTATGATGGG
>JAFNXT010000127.1 GCA_017378975.1 Oscillospiraceae bacterium | reverse complement strand
TTTAGAAGCACTTACTCGTAGTATTGCTCTTGAGGTGGCACAGTATGGAATAACTGTAAATTGTGTTTCACCTGGTCCAACTCAAACAGGTTGGATTGATGACGAATTTGAAAAAGTAGTTGTTCCTTTAATTCCAATGGGGAAATTAATTCAACCAGAAGATATTGCAGAAACTGTTTTATTCCTTGCAAGTAAACAGGCAAGAATGATTACAGGACAGGTAATCAAAGTATCTGGTGGAAAAGCTTTGTAAATTCCAATTTGTCTAATTGGTCGAAATCACACATGTAGGGACACCGCTCCTGCGGTGTCCGCGGACACCCGGGGACGGGTGCCCCATAATAATTTTACAAATTACGTTGTTAGTATCTGTAAAACAAGGCTGTTTATACACTGTCTTTCTTGCTTTTCTCCCTTTCGCCGGGTATAATTAAAACAGGTCGACAAATTTGAATTTGGCGAAGGAGTACATAATTTATGAAAAAATACAAATTAGCTGCATTCCTAATGATAATACATGGCGGTTGTATGGAACTTGGTGGTGTTTTCTGCTTTATTCCTGCCTTGATATTGGGAACAGATAAATTCGATATTTCCCAGTACTTCTCATTTCAACTACCGTATTATCAAGATAATCTAACCATGATGATAGTCATGGGTGCAATATACGGTGTGATTAGACTTATTGGAGCTATAGGGTTGTTAAAAAATAAAATGTGGGGGCTAGCATTATCTGTAATTAATTGTGTAATTACACTTGCATTAATGACTTTTTTACTGCCTGCAGGAATCATGGAT
Organism: Oscillospiraceae bacterium; assembly: GCA_017378975.1. GTDB lineage: Bacteria > Bacillota > Clostridia > Oscillospirales > Oscillospiraceae > Faecousia. The sequence continues at coordinate 15,325 of JAFNXT010000127.1, read as the reverse complement.
GGATTACTTGCTGGTGGCGCTTTGGTTTTGATACTGATGCAGTATTTTGGTGATAAGAAAATTGTTGAATAGTTAGACAAATTCCAATTTGTCGAACAGATAAGAACAGCCGCCGACCATCAGGTCGGCGGCTGTTCCGGTCCTGTCATGTTGGAGCAAGATGTGGTCATTTCCAAAAGCAGTATACGCGCAGCCCAAAAAGCGGCACAGACCTCTCACTATTGGGGTGGACCGCATTTTCGGGCTCGTATCCTGCCACGTTTTCCGGTATGATACCGACAGAGATCACGCCCTATCCCCCGGTCCGCGCACCATCGTCCACCGTCCGCAGACCTGGTCATTATTTATTGATCATACACCGGTTTCGACGGTGTTTCTCGTACATTTTCATCAATTATGACACAACTATGAACGGTCTGAATGCGTTTTAGTACTTGAAATCATAGCCGTGATGGAGTATAATATCGTAGTTTAGGTAACATATTCTGTAAACCTCGTACCCAAGGAGTGACTTAGGATATGAACAAGGACCTGCTGATCATCGGGGCCGGTGCCTATGCGTTGGTGACCAAACAGATCGCCCTGAGCATGGGCTGTTTCGGAACGATCGGTTTCCTCGACGACAATGCCTCCCACACCCCCGACGGTACCCCCGTGCTGGGCACCTGTCAGGACCTGACCCTCTGGCAGGAACGTTTCCCTCAGGTGGTAGTGGCCATCGGCAACGGCCAGATCCGTCAGCGGCTCCTGGACCGGATCGCCGCCGAGACTACCATGGAGATCGCGACGCTGGTGTCCCCTCACGCGTTCGTCTGCCCCTCGGCCCACCTGTCCCCCGGCTGTATCATCGAGCCCATGGCGGTGGTCCACGCCGGCTGTGAGCTGGGCAGAGGCTGTATCATCTCCGCCGGCGCGGTGGTGAACCACCTGAGCACCTGCGGTGACTGCGTCCACGTGAACTGCAACGCCGTGATCCACGGCGGCTCCTCTGTCCCCGCCTGTCATAAGGTAGATAGCTGTACCGTATATCAAACGGCATAACAAAAAAATCCCGGCCTCAAAGGGCCATGCCTCAGATGATGGTGATTTGATATGTATAAGAAATTCCTGAAACGTCTGATCGATATCGTTTTGTCCCTGCTGGGCATCATCGTGCTGGCGATCCCCATGGCGATCGTGGCGATCGTGATCATGGTGGACGATCCCGGCCCCGCCATCTTCAAGCAGAAGCGGGTCGGCAAGGACAAGGAGCTGTTCTGGCTCTACAAGTTCCGGAGCATGAAGGTGAACACTCCCGACATCCCCACCCATCTGCTGGAGGACCCCCAGCGATATATCAGCAAGGTAGGCAACTTCATCCGCAAGACCAGCATCGATGAACTGCCCCAGCTGCTGAACATCCTCAAGGGCGATATGTCCGTGATCGGCCCCCGGCCTGCCCTGTGGAACCAGGACGACCTGATCGCCGAGCGTGACAAGTACGGTGCCAACGATGTGCGTCCCGGTCTCACCGGCTGGGCCCAGATCAACGGCCGTGACGAGCTGCCCATCGAGGTCAAGGCCCGTTATGATGGCGAGTATATCCAGCGTCTGAGCTTCGCTTTCGACGTGAAGTGCTTCTTCGGCACCGTGATCTCGGTGCTGAAGCACGACGGTGTCGTGGAAGGCGGCACCAGCGCCATGGAGAAGGAGGGTCACAAAAAATGAAAAAAGTACTGATCACCGGCGCCAACAGCTACATCGGCGTTTCTTTCGAAACGTATATGCGGCAGTGGGCGCCGCAGTACCGGGTGGACACTTTGGACGTGATCGGCGACGGCTGGATGCAGACCTCCTTCGCCGGCTACGACACGGTCTTCCACGTGGCTGGCATCGCCCACCAGAAAGAGACTGCGGAGAATGCCGCCCTTTACTATCAGGTCAACCGCGATCTGGCTCTGGACATCGCCCGGAAGGCCAAGGCCGACGGTGTGAAGCACTTCGTCTTCATGAGTTCCATGAGCGTCTACGGCATGGACCGTGGCGTGATCACGCCCGATACCAAGCCTGCCCCCACCACCAACTACGGCAGATCCAAGCTGGAAGCGGAGATCGGCCTGCAATCTCTGGCAGACGAAAGCTTCCTGCTGACGGTCCTGCGCCCGCCCATGGTCTACGGCAAAAACTGCCGTGGCAATTTCCAGCTCATGCTGAAGCTGGCGCAAAAGAGCCCCGTGTTCCCTGCCGTCAATAACCGGCGGAGCATGATCAGCATCGAAAACCTCTGCCGTTTCGTCTATCTGGTGATCGGGCGTCAGGAGCCCGGTCTCTTCTGCCCCCAGAACAGGGAATATGTGAATACCACCCAGATGGTCCGTCTGATCGCGCAGAAGCTGGACCGTCGCATCTTCTTCAGCCGCCTTGCGGGTCTGGCCGTAGGCGCTATGGTGCCCTTCGTGTCCGTTGCCCGGAAGGCGTTCTCTACGCTGATCTACGAGGACTTCGAGCGTCACGATTTCAGCTACTGCACGGAGCCCTTCGAGGATTCCGTCCGGGACAGCATCTGACTCCCACCATCTCACCAGCACCATTCGTAGGGCGGGGGCTTGCCCCCGCCGCCGATGATCGCTTGCGATCATCGGTCGATACGATGCCTTGTGTGCACTTGCTCCGCAAGTGCACCGGCAGGGGCAAGCCCCTGCCCTACACCGACTCGATGACATCAGGAAAGGGATAGCCATGACCGATGTGAACCAAGTCCCCATTGGGGCGATCCAAGATAAAATGCTCCAGATCCTGGTCTATTTCCGGGATTTCTGTCAGGCCCACGGTCTGCAGTTCACCCTCTGCGGCGGCACCTGCCTTGGCGCGGTGCGTCATCAGGGCTTCATCCCCTGGGATGACGACGTGGACGTGTTCATGCTCCGGGAGGACTACGAGAAGCTCCAGGATCTGTGGGAAAAGCACGCGGACAAGAGCCGTTACGCCTGCGTCCGCTCCAACGAAACGATCAATATCCACCACTCCGCCACGGAGATCAAGGATAACCATACCACCTTCATCAACCGCCACAGCGTGGATTCCGACATCCACCACGGCATCATGATCGACGTGATCCCCATCGACGGGATCCCGGCGTCCGGCTGGCGGAAGACCCTGCAGATGATCGACTCCATGATCTACTGCTGTTTCAACTTCCAGCGCCTGCCGGAGCATAAGGGCAAGGCGATCTGGTATGCCACCAAGCTGGCGCTGGGCGTCTGCCGTTCCCCCAAGCTCCGTTACCGGATCTGGAAGGGAGCCGAACGCCGCCTGTCCCGTTACGGTACCGAGAACTGTGAGCAGGTGGCCTCCTTCGGTGAAGGTGCCACCATCATGCGCATGCGCTTCCCCACCCAGTGGTTCCGGGAAGTGTCCTGGCTGGATTTCGCCGGACACCGGATGCCCGTCCCCGGCGACTGGGACCAGTATCTGAAGATCTCCTTCGGGGACTATATGCAGCTCCCTCCCGAAGAGGACCGGGTGGCCCGCCACAGCGCGGTGTTCATCGACCTCGACAACAGCTATACCAAGTATAAGGGCATCCATTACTGTGTCAAGAAGTAACACCAGTCTACGATCTGAAGTGGGGGTTTGCAAAATGCCTGATCATCCAATCGATATCGTCGTTGCCTGGGTGGATGGGTCTGACCCCGCCTGGCGGGCAGAGCGCGCGAAGTATCGCCCTGAGACCAATACCGACAACAATGACGCCCGCTACCGTGAGTGGGGCGTGTTCCAGTACTGGTTCCGCCGGATCGAGGACTATGCGCCTTGGGTGCGGACTGTACACCTGATCACCTGGGGCCATCTGCCGCCCTGGCTGGATACGGATCATCCGAAGCTGCATATCGTCAACCATAAGGACTATATCCCGGCCGGATATCTGCCTACCTTCAGCTCCCACACGATCGAGCTGAACATGCACCGCATCCCCGGTCTGGCAGAGCATTTCATTTATTTCAATGATGACATGTATCTCAACAGCCCCACTGTTCCCGAGGATTTCTTCGTGGACGGCCAGCCTGTGGATACCGCGGTGCTGCATAACGTCACGAACTCCGATACGTTCAGCTTCATGCCCTACATCGCCCTGAACTGCCTTGGCGTTATCAACGAGAACTTCGTCAAGCGGGAAGTGATGCTTCGGGATAAGAAGAAGTGGTTCAGTCTGAAGTACGGCAAGCTGATGATGCATAATCTGTATCTTCTGCCCGGCAGAAATTTCAACGGCTTCCGTAATTTCCATGCCTGCGCTCCTTTTCTGAAGAGCACGCTGGAAGAGGTCTGGGAAAAATATCCGCAGATCCTGGACGCCACCTGCCGCAACCGGTTCCGCAGCAGATCGGATGTCAACCAGTATCTGTTCCGTTACTGGCAGCTGGCAAATGGTCGATTCGTTCCCGGAAAGCCCCGATACAACTATCTGACCTTGGGCGAAGATGATATGAAAGACATAGAAAAGGCCCTTGCGGACAGGCGCTATATCGAAGTTTGCGTCAATGACGATCCCTCCGGGTTGGATTTCTCGGAGGAACAAAAATCATTGCGGGATGCGTTCGACCGGTGCCATCCCAAGCCCTGCGGATTTGAAAAGCAAGGGATCTGAGCCGCACATCAAAAGGAGTAAATGGACCAATGAAGATGGCAAGAACCCAAAATGCATTCCGTAACACGATCTGGGGCGTGGTGTACCGCATAGTGGCGCTGATCGGCCCCTTTGCGATCAAAACCATCATCATCAAAAAGATCGGCATGGAGTACAGCGGTCTGAACACCCTGTTCAACTCCATCCTGACGGTGCTGAACCTTGCCAATCTGGGCTTCAGCAGCTCTCTGGTGTATACCATGTATGATGCTGTTGCCAGAGAGGATCACGAAGCCATTTGCGCCATGCTCAACTTCTTCCGCAAGGTGTACCGGATCATCGGTTTCGTGATCCTGGGCATGGGTATCGCGGTCATGCCGTTTTTGCCCCAGCTCGTGGGCGATGAGTGTCCGCCGGATGCCAATCTGTATGTGATGTTCTCCCTGTACCTGTCGGCGACCGTGCTGGATTACATCCTGTTCGGCTACATCAACGCTATTTTCTCCGCCTACCAACGGGAAGATTCCCGACTGAAGATCATGACCGTGCGATATGTGGTGCAGTATGTGCTGCAGATCGTGATCCTTGCGGTCTTCGAAAATTACTATGCGTATCTGGTCACCCTGCCTTTGATGGTGATCCCCAATTCCCTGGCCAACTACCATGTGGCCAAAAAACAGTTCCCGCAAATATCCTGCGTCGGCATGCCCAGTGAGGAAACGAAAAAGGCGATCTACTATCGCGTCAAGACGTTGTTCGCCCACAAGGTAGGATACACCATCGTGATCAATAGCGACAGTATCCTTCTGTCAGCCATCCTTGGCCTTTCGATCCAGTCTTTGTACAGCAACTACTATTATATCCTTAGTTCTGTATGCGCTTTGGTGGAGATCATCACCACGGGCTGTCTGGCCGGTATCGGCAATAAGCTGATCGTGGATACCAAGGACGAGAACCATCGTACGTTCCTGGACCTGAGCTACGGCTGGGTAGCATTGATCGGTTTTTGCGCTACCAGTATGCTGTGCCTGTATCAGCCTTTCATCGGTGGCATATGGATCGGCGAGCATGGCCTTTTGGACCAGTGTGCCGTGGTGCTGATGGCGATGCTGTTTTATTTCTGGATGTTCCGCGTGATGCAGTCCACCTATCGGGACGCTGCCGGCCTGTGGACTAAGGATTGGCCCAAACCCCTGATCGCTATGGTCATCAAACTGGCGCTGAGCATCCCCCTGCTCTATGGGACCCAGCACGTGGGCGGTGTGCTTTTACCCACGATCCTGATCCAGCTACTCCTGTATTTCCCCTGGGAAGTGCATCTGCTGTATCACCATGTTTTCGATCGCGGCCCCTGGCACTATGTATCTCGTATGGCATGGTATACCGTGCTGACCCTGGCAAGCGGTGCCCTGTGCTATGGATGCTGTATGGCGTTGGCACCCGGCAACTCCGTGGTGACGTTCCTCGCCCGCCTGGGCATCGTCTGCGTCATCTTTCCTGCTGTTTGGATCTGTGCGACATACCGCAGCGCGGAATTCAAAGGGATGTGGAAACTTGCGACGCGCATCCTCGGGAAATTCATTCCCGGGCATAAATGATTTGAAAGGATGGGTGCTATGAAAAAAAACGAAGGTCCTCGTTTATCCCGTGCATACCTTTGGCTCACGACCCCCAGAAGGGACTATGCTCTCATAGACTCTGTGATCGTGGCCTATTGCGGATCCGTTCTTCTGGTACAGATCCTGCTCCAGATCTCGCCGTTCGTGACGTTTTTGGCAACGACGCCTTTTTACAGCATCCAGACCTATTTGGGCTTGCTCGGCGGTGCGCTGATCGTAGTGGACCTCTTTACAACAAAGAGGATCTGGCAGGGAAAGTATAGCCTTTTCCTGTATGGGATCCTGGCACTTGCGGCATTGGCTTCCGTCCGTATGATCTCATACGGCATGAAAGAAAACATCTTCAAGTTGTGCTGGATGTCCATCCAGTTCGTGCTGATGTATTCCTGCGCTTATCGTCGGGATCGTAAGACCCTGATAAAATACGCGAAGGGTCTGTTTTATGTCCTTTTGCTGATCTGGTTCGTGGGATGCTGTGTCTCTTTGTATCAGTACGTGGAACAGATCGGGTATATGTACGTCGTCAATCCCCTGGCGATGGACTCCAGCTCCAACCGTCAGGGCTTCTATGACAACCGTCTTTTCGGCATCTTCTATACCCTGAACCACGCCGCCTATATCAGCCTGTTCTTCCTTGTGATCGCCGTGGTCTGCACCTTCCGGGAGAAGAGCCTGTGGGCGAAGCTGGGCCTGCTGGTGGCAGAGTTGGCTCTGCTGTGCCACATCATCCTCAGCGTTTCCCGGAGCGCCATGATCTCCATGGTGATCTGCGCCGCCGTCCTGACCTGGGCGATGGTCCGCAATGCAGTCAAGGGCCACAGACCTGCCTGTGTGCTGATCCCGCTGGGTGCGGCGGTGCTGGCTGCGGTGCTGTGTTTCACCGGCTACCACGTCCTGAAAGAGGGTCTGGCCCGGATCCCCTACCTCAAGTCTATGGTGGAATACCATCAGCAGGCAGACGACCCCACCGCCCCCTCGGATCCCCTTCCGGAGCCCGACTTCGATGACGAGCTCCTGGACCGGGAGAACCTGGAGTCCGACGTATCCAACGGCCGTATGAGCATCTGGAAGGATTACGTGTCCCTGTACCAGCAGATCGGCATCATCGGCCTGTCCCCCGGCAACTATATGCCCTATATCCTGGAGGACCATCCGGAGCTGTATATCGTAGACTATATCCGGCTGAACTACCCCGACAAATACGAGTCCGGCATCATCCACCATGTCCACAGCGGTTATATGATGATCTATGTCAGCACCGGTATCCTGGGCCTGCTGTGCCTGATCGGCTTCGTGGTCCTGTGTGTGATCCGGCTGTTGCGGACGATCCTTAGAAACAAGTCCCTCAGTTATTTGTATATCTGTGCGCTGGCGTTGGTGACTTCCGGTGCCTTCGCCGCCCTGACGGACGAAGGCCTGTTCTTCCAAAACAATCCCCATACCACTATGTTCTGGCTGGCGCTGGGCATCCTGATGCTGGACAGCCTCGCCCCGGCAACGCTCCCCGAAAGCTCCAATGAATGAAAGGTGAAGCTGCCATGTTGAAGAAATTGAAGAAACTGATCTCCACCCGGAGCGTCATGCTGAACACGCCCCCCATGGGCGATATCCGCCATATCACCGACGAGGAAGTCAAAGAGCTCCAGAAGGTCATGCTGCGGATCATCAAGGACGTGGCAGAGGTCTGTGACAAGCACGGTATCTGCTACATGGCCGACGGCGGCACCGCTCTGGGCTCCGTCCGCCACAAGGGCTTCATCCCCTGGGACGATGATGTGGACCTGATCATGCCCCGTAAGGATCTGGACCGGTTCGTGGAGGTCTTCGATCAGGAATTGGGCGATAAGTACGAGCTGGTGACCCCCAACTCCAAGGGCCACAAGGTGGCCTCCCTGATCACCGAGATCTACGATAAGAACAGCTACAAGTCCAGCCTGCACAATCTGGACAACGACCTGCCTCAGGGCGTCATGATCGACATCTTCCCGCTGGAGTATGCCCCCATGAACGCCGTGGCCCGTAAGGTCAAGGGCACCGTGGCCATGATCCTGCAGTATATCGCCGTGTCCTCCATGTTCTACCGACTGTATAACTCCCCCAAGAAGAAAGCCTTCTTCTACCAGACTCCTGAGGGCAAGTTCAATTATCATTTCCGCAGGGCCATCGGCTTCCTGTTCTCCTTCCGCAGCTACGAGAAGTGGTGCAACACCTTCGACAAGTTCGTCCGTGGCAAGGAAGAGACCGACCTTTGGTGCATCCCCACGGACGTGGGCCATTACTTCGGTCACCTGATGCCCAAGGACGTGTTCTATCCCCCGATCGAAGGCGAGTTCGAGGATATGACCATCAAGCTCCCCCATGACATCCACGCGTACCTCGTCAACGCCTACGGCGACTATATGTGGATCCCCCCGGTGGACCAGCGTGAGAAGCATTGGACCGTGGGCTTCTGCATGGACCTGAAGGCCCAAAAGAACGCTGACTGATGCCAGATCCCGTCACACATCACGTCTTCGGTCATCAGGTACTGGACGCCCTGCCTGCCCAGATCCGTGACCGGATCCATGTACCCATCTTCGACCGTGCTCTCCACGGCCCGGACCCCTGGTCCACCATCGGCTTCTATGGCGGACGGGACAAACAGTTCGCCAAACGGAGCGGCATCCTGCACAAGACCCACACCGGTGCTTTCCTGCAGGCCTTGTCCCAACAGGCCATGGAGGACCCCACCGGTCAGGTGCTCTCGGTGCTGGCAGGCACCGTCTGCCACTACTGTCTGGACAAATGGGCCCATCCCTACATCATCTGCAAGGCAGGCGAGTACGACGGCACCCCCCAGACCCGCTGGCAACGGGGCGGTCACGTCCGTCTGGAACGGGCCATCGACGCATGGTTCATCCGCCACACCTTCGGCAAGGCTCCCCACCGCTTCTCCATCCCCCGGCAGATCCTGGGCCTGAAGCAGTATCCGGAGTCCCTCCGGGCCCCTCTGGACCAAGCCTACCGGCAGGTCTACGGGTGGGAACAGACCTTCGACGGACTGAACGCCAGTCTCCGGGACGAGCGTCGGTTCTACGGGCTCATGCAAGATCCCACGGGACTGGTCCTCCTGCTCCTGAAGCCCCTGAGCTTCGGCACGACCGACTACTGCGTGTATTCCTACCGTCACGCCGAGATCCGGGACAGCGGACCGGACTACCTGAACCTGTCCCACGAGCCATGGCCCCATCCCTTCGCTCCGGACCTCACCTCTGACGACAGCTTCTTCGACCTCTTCGAAAAAGCCGTGCAGGAGGCGGTGCAAATGCTCTGCAAGGCTCATGAAGCGATCCTTCCGGGCGATACCGAAGCATTGGCGGATATCTTCCACGACCAAAACTATTCCACCGGGCTCCCCTGTGATGACCCCCGGAACCAGGCCGCCCCTTCGTGTCGGCCCCTGAAGTTCGAAAGGAAATGATAGCTATGACGAAAGCACGATTCGATTTGCTGGTAGCACTGGAAGCGGACCGTGACGGTCTGACCGCCGAGGTTTTGGCAGAACGCACCGGCCTGACCGCCGACGAAGTGAGCGCCCTCCTGTCCGACCTGACCGCTGAGGGTCTGGTCTGTGACGGCAAGATCACCGCTCTGGGTCTGGAGGCGCTAGAGCCCTACCGCACCCGCCGGGCGATCTTCATCGCCGCCGGCTTCGGCTCCCGGCTCCGTCCTGTGACGCTGGACACCGCCAAGCCCCTGATCCGTGTGGGCGGCACCCGGATCATCGACACCCTGATCGACAGCGCAATGGCCGCCGGCATCGAAGAGATCTGCGTGGTCTGCGGCTATCTGGGCGAGCAGTTCCGGCAGCTCAAGGAGAAGTACCCCAACATCCAGCTGTTCACTAACCCCATGTATACCGAAGCCAACAACATCTCCTCGGTGTACCTGCTCCGGGACCGGCTGTGCAATACCTACATCTGCGAGGCGGACCTGCTGGTCCACCATCAGGTCTTCGACAAGTATGTGTTCCACTCCTGCTATCTGGGCATCCCTACCGACGAGACCGACGACTGGTACTTCAAGACCAACGATCAGGGCACCATCTGCGAGCTGGGCATCGGAGCAAAGGATTGCTACCGGATGCTGGGCATCTCCTACTGGGACCGCGAGGACGGCAAAAAGCTCAACGAGCACGTGGCCGCCACCTTCGCCATGCCCGGCGGCAAGGACGAGGACTGGTGCTACGTGCCGCTGGTGAGCTTCAAGCAGGCGTATCAGGTCCACGTCCGGCAGTGCGCCATGGACGACATCGAAGAGATCGATACTTACGATGAGCTCTGCGCTTTGGACCCCAGCTACATCGGCTACGGCAAATAACAGAAGTAAACATGTCATCGCGAGGAGCGAAGCGGCGTGGCGATCCCCCGGATACCGGAAGGAGCGCCACGTCGGGCTGCGCCCACCTTGCGATGACATTTTTTCTCCCCACGATGTTCACGATCAGGACATATTTCGCAGAAATGGAACAAATCCGCGTCCAAACGATTGACTTGTTTCAAAAGATATGGTAGAATGCCGAAAGTGAACAAGGACCTTCGGCAACGGCCTGAAGATCCGTTCCAATGACCCCCGGCAGCCGCCCTGTGAGGAACGGTGCCGGACCCTGTGAGGCACTATGAGCAAACAAGACCTGACGCGCAAACAATTCGATATCCTGACCTGTCTGGAACGCCAGCACAAGGCCATCACCCAACGGGAGCTGGCGGAAGCCACGAAGATGTCTCTTGGCTCCGTCAACCGCACCGTCAACGCCCTGCAAGCCATGGGCCTGATCGACGGCGGCGTGCTGACTCCTGCGGCCTATGAAGCGCTGGAACCCTACCGGGTCCGCCGGGCGATCTTCCTTGCCGCCGGCTTCGGTGCCCGTCTGGTGCCCGTGACCCTGAACACGCCCAAGGCGCTGGTCCGGGTCAAAGGCAAGCGGATGATCGACACCTTGCTCGATGCCGTGGTGGCCGCCGGGATCGAAGAGATCTACATCGTCCGGGGCTACCTTGCGGAGCAGTTCGAGCTGCTGAAGACGAAATACCCCACCGTCCGCTTCATCGACAACGACCTTTACAACGAATCCAAAAACATCTCCTCTGCCATGTGCGCCCGGCACCTGATGCAACGGGCCTATGTGCTGGAAGCGGATCTGGTCCTGTTCGACCCATCCCTGATCCAAAAATACCAGTACACATCCAACTTCCTTGGTGTCCCCGTGGAGAGCACCGACGACTGGTGCTTCGAAACGAAGAACAACGTGATCACCCGTCTGAAGGTCGGCGGTACAAACTGCCACCACGTCTTCGGCATCTCCTACTGGAACGACACCGACGGGGCCCGGCTCTGCGAAGACATCAAGACCGTCTACGAGATGCCCGGCGGCAAGGAGCGTTACTGGGACCAGGTGGCATTGGAATACTGCCACCAGAATTACCGTGTTGAAGTGCGAAACTGCACCTTTGACGATATCGTGGAGATCGATACCTTCTCCGACCTGAAGAAGATCGATCCCACCTACTGCTGAATCAACGATTTGGAGGTACTATCTATGAAAATGCGCCGTATGATGGCTGGCGTTTGCGCCGCCGCTCTGACTCTTTCCATGGCTCTGACCGGCTGTGGCTCCGACAAGGAACAGATCCTGATCTTCACCAGCGTGGAAGATTACGTGGTCGAGGATATGAACGCCCGTCTGAGCGAGCAGTTCCCCGACTATGACATCACCGTGGAGTACGTCTCCACCGGCAACCACGCCGCCAAGCTGCTGACCGAGGGCACCAGCACCGAGTGCGACATCAGCTACGATCTGGAGTACGCCTACATGGAGCAGCTTGCTCAGGCCGGCGTGCTGGCAGACCTGTCCGCCTACGACACCAGCATCTACAATGCCGACACCGTGGTCAGCAAGAACTACCTGATCCAGTGCCGTGTGGGCGGTGGCGTGATCGTCAACACCGAGGTCCTGCAGGAGAAGGGCCTGGCGGAGCCCACCAGCTATCAGGACCTGCTGAAGCCGGAATACAAGGGCCTGATCTCCATGGCCAATCCCAAGTCCTCCGGTACCGGCTATATGTTCTACAAGTCTCTGGTCAATGCCTGGGGGCAGGATGAGGCACTGGCCTACTTCGACGCGCTGACTCCCAACGTCCTGCAGTACACCTCCTCCGGCTCCGGCCCTGTCAACGCCCTGCTGCAGAAGGAAGTGGCCGTGGGCTTCGGCATGACCTCCCATGCGGTCACCCAGATCAACGAGGGTGCGCCCCTGAAGGTCCTGTACTTCGAGGAAGGCTCCCCCTTCACCCTGTACGGTCAGTCCATGATCGCCGGCAAGGAGATCCGCCCCGCCGTCAAGGAAGTGTTCGACTTCCTGGTGAACACCTACAGCTACGAGCTCAACGAGAAGTTCTTCCCCGAGCAGATGTTCAACGACAAGGTCTTCGCTCTGGAGAACTATCCTGAGAACATCGTCTACAGCGACATGAGCAACAACACCATCGCCGAGAAGGAGAAGCTGTTGGAGCTGTGGACTCACTGATCCCTCAGAACGAGGCCCGAGAAAGGAAAACTATGGTCACGAAGCTTCAGATCAAAGATCTTGAGATGGTGTTCGACGGCAAGCGGACACTGAACAAAGTCAATTTCGAAGTCCACGATGGAGAGTTCCTCTCCATCCTTGGCCCCTCCGGCTGTGGCAAGACCACGATCCTGCGGATCCTGATCGGCCTGCTGGAGCCCACCGGCGGCCGTGTGTATAAAGACGGCGTGGACATCACCGACGAGCCTCCGGCCTCCCGGAGCATGGGCATCGTCTTCCAGAACTACGCCCTGTTCGAGAACATGACCGTCCTGCAGAACGTGGAGTACGCCCTGAAGATCCGCAAGGAGAACCGCTCCAGAGAGGCCCGTAAGAAGGTCCGGGAGCGCGCGCTGGCTACCATCGCCCAACTGGGCCTGTCGGAGCATGCCGACAAGATGCCCACCATGCTCTCCGGCGGTCAGCAGCAGAGAGTGGCGATCGCCCGGACTCTGGTGCTGGATCCCGACATCATCCTCTTCGACGAGCCCATGTCCGCGCTGGACGTGGAGACCCGCCTGTCCCTCCGTGCCGAGCTCAAGCGCATCCAGCAGGAGTTCGGTACCACCATGATCTACATCACCCACGATCAGGAAGAGGCCTTCGCCATGTCCGACCGGATCATGGTCATGAGAGAGGCCAACGTGGTCCAGCTGGATACCCCGGAGAACATCGTGGACCATCCTGCCGATGACTACGTCCGGTCCTTCGTCCTGCGGAACCTGCAGATCAAGATCGACTCCCTTCAGAAATGCGCGAGGGTCCGGGGATGAAAGAAGCAACGACATTGCGAAAGAGCCGTTTCTCCTTCGGCAAGGCGGAGCTGACCAAGCTGGTGCTGGCGCTGGTCTTCGTGTCCATGGTGTTCATCCCTCTGATCCGGATGTTCAGCTACATGGATGCCGACAGCATCCGCCGGGTGGTCTCCTCCCCCGTCTTCGGGAAAGCGGTGCTGAACTCTCTGACCTCTGCCCTGCTGGGCACGGTGCTCACCACCGTGCTGGCGCTGGTGCTGGCCCTGTGCGTGGAGCGGACCCGGATCCCCTGTAAGGGCATCTTCGCCATCATCTTCGTCCTGCCCATGCTGATCCCCTCGATCTCCCACGGTATGGGTCTGGTGATCCTGCTGGGCAATAACGGCATCATCTCCAACCTGCTGGGCCTTGACTGGAACATCTACGGCCTTGGCGGCATCGTCACCGGCTCCGTGCTGTACGCCTTCCCGGTGGCCTACCTGATGCTCTCGGACGTGTTCCATTACGAAGACGGTTCCGCCTATGAAGCCGCCCGTGTACTGGGCATCCCCAAGCTTCGCCAGTTCACCGCCATCACCCTGCCCTTCCTGAAGAAGCCTTTGATCAGCGTGGTGTTCTCGATCTTCACCCTGATCATCACCGACTACGGCGTGCCCCTGATGGTGGGCGGCAAATATACCACCATCGCCACCGTCATGTATCAGGAGGTCATCGGTCAGCTGGACTTCGGCAAGGGCGCTGTCTATGGCACGGTCCTGCTGATCCCGGCGGTGATCGCCTTCATCGCGGACCTGATGAACAAGGACAAGGGCAAGTCCGGCTTCGTGACCAAGCCCTGCGCCGTGAGCAAGAACAAGCTCCTGAATCTGGGCGCGCTGGTCTTCTGTGTGCTGATCGCCCTGATGACCCTGCTGCCGCTGGTGTCCTTCGGCCTGCTGGCTTTCACCGAGGATTATCCCACCAACCTGACCTTCACACTGGACAACGTGATGAAAGCCTTCAAGCTGAAGGCAGGCACCTACTACACCAACTCCGTGCTGATCGCGCTGGGCACCGCTGTGGTAGGCACCGCCATCGCCTTCATGACGGCTTACCTGTCCGCCCGTATGAAGTCCAAACTGTCCCGGTTCCTGCACCTGTCCTCCATGACCTCTGCGGCGATCCCCGGCATGGTCCTTGGTCTTTCCTATGTGCTGGTGTTCAAGACCACCCCCATCTACGGCACGGTGCTGGTGCTGATCCTGGTGAACGTGGTCCACTTCATCGCGTCCCCCTACCTGATGATCTACAACTCCCTGTCCAAGATCAACGAGAATCTGGAGGGCGTGGCCCACGCCATGGGCATCAAGCGCGCCTGCCTGATCCGGGACGTGCTGATCCCCCAGTGCAAATACACTCTGCTGGAGATGTTCTCTTACTTCTTCGTCAACTGTATGATGACGATCTCCGCGGTGTCCTTCCTTGCCACCACCAGGAACAAGCCGGTCTCCCTGATGATCAACCAGTTCGAAGCCCAAATGCAGCTCGAATGTGCCGCCGTGATCTCCCTGATGATCCTCGGCACCAACCTGATCATCAAGGGCATCGTCCATGTGATCCGGAAAAAGCATACAGCATAAAAAAGAAGTCGGCCTTTTGGCCGACTTCTTTTTTATGTCCTTATTTCCCTTCCTCCGCGATCAAACCGTCCACGAACTGCTTGGCGGCACGGGCGGAGCGACCGCCACGGCCCAGCGCGAAC